>CALWOS010000125.1 GCA_944383185.1 uncultured Oscillospiraceae bacterium | reverse complement strand
TTGTGCACCGGGTCCTCCCCGGCCTCGATGGCCAGGCGCTTATGCCCCATGTCCTGGAGGGCGATGACCTCCCGGCGCACCTCCTCCTGGGTGAGCTTTTTCCGGGGGATGTGCTTGTTCTTCTGGTGATAGGGACAGTACAGGCAGCCGTTGATACAGTAGTTGGAGAGGTACAGGGGGGCAAAGATCACGATCCGGTTGCCGTAAAAGTCCTTTTTGATCTGCTCGGCCAGGGCGTACAGCTCCTGGGTCTTCCCCGAGTCCTCGCAGGCCAGCAATACGGAGGCCTCCCGGTGGGTAAGGCCCTTGCGCAGCCTGGCCTTTTCCAGTATGGCGTCCACCATCTCCAGGTCGCCCTTGTGCCGGTCGGCGAATTCCAGGGTGTCCAGGATCTCCTGGTGGCTGATGAATTCCTCAGCCCTGCTTGATTTCGGGTCGTACATGTGTCATCCTTCCTTTCTTGTGGGTCAGAAAACTTCCCCGTCAGATTATGGTCAGGGCGTCGCCCTTACACACGGTATACTGTCCGCCGGTCCGGCGGGCGCGGGGCCGTCAGGCTGTCTCGATCCGGCTGTCCCCGCGGCTCACGGGAATTTCGTAGCCGATCTTCCCCAAACTTTCCCGCAGCTGCTCCAGGCACTCCGCCGCCTCTGCGCCGGAGGCGAGCTTGTTGTCGTAGAGGAGGTATTTCCCCCTGGCGTCCTCCGGCGAAAGATTGGGCATAACCACATTGGCGCCATGGAGGATCCCCGCCTCCCTGCCGTCGGGCAGCAGGGTGCCCAAGGCCGTTGTGGCTGGCAGCAGGGTCTCCGGCAGGAGCAGACGGATCACCGAGAGGAGGAACAGCGTCAGTTCCCCGGAGCCGTTGGGGCAGTCTCGGAAGGGGGTGTCCTGCTGGCGCAGGAACGGCCCGATCCCCACCATGTGGGGGCGGAATTCCTTCAGAAACCGCAGATCCCGGACCAGGTCCTCCGGCGACTGGCCGGGGGAGCCCACCATGAAGCCGGCCCCCACCTGGTAGCCCAGCTCCCGGAGCGTGTGGAGGCACGCCATCCGGCGGGACAGTTCCATTCCCGGCGGGTGCAGTTGCCGGTAGTGGCGCTCCGTAGCCGTCTCATGGCGCAGGAGGTACCGCTGGGCCCCCGCCTCCTTCAGCAGCCGGTAGCTCTCCCGGCTCCGCTCCCCCACCGAGAGGGTGACGGCGCAGTCCGGATACCGCTCCCGGATGTCCGAAACAAGGGCGCACAGACGCCCGTCGGTAAACCAGGGGTCTTCGCCGCCCTGGAGCACAAAGGTGCGGAAGCCCAGGGCATAGCCCATGTCACAACAGGCGAGGATTTCCCCCGCGGTCAGCCGGTAGCGCCGGGCGCGCTGGTTGCTTTTGCGGATACCGCAGTAATAGCAGTCGTTTTTGCAGTAGTTGGTGAACTCGATGAGCCCCCGGATATACACCTGGTTCCCGTACTGGGCGCGGGCCGTGGTCTGGGCCTGCCGGCGCAGATACTCCCCCGTCTCCGGGTCCCGGCGCTCCAGCAGCTGCAGCAGCTCCCCATCCTCCAGGTCATGCTCTTCCGCCAGGCGCTCCGCCAGGGCCAGGGTGTTCATTTCTTCCCCTCGGCGTAGGCGGTTTTGGAGCTGACGCCTGGCAGCTTCCCCACCTTCCCGGAGAGGGCGGATATGGTGTCCTGGGGCGCGTCCACGGCAATGCTGATGATGTTGATGCCTCTGCGGCGGTAGGGGATCCCCATGCGGCCGATGATGGACTCCCGGTATTCGTGGAGGATCTCGTTCAGCGCCTCCACGGAGTCCTCCGATTCCACCACAATACCGATGACGGCAATACGCGATTCCACTGCGCTCAGCTCCTTTCCCATGTAACGCAAAGCGGCAAACTCCGCTATTTGAGCCATTGTATCAGAACGAAAGGGGAATTTCAAATCCAATGTCGGAGAAACCCCTTCCAAAACTGGAACCGCCACTATCGGGTAACTCAAGACACACAGATGCTAGTATACATGTCATTTTTGTTATTCGTCCTAGCCGAGATAATTCCAAAAAGAAAAAGCCGCTTTCGAAAACGCCGGTGCGCTTTCGGAAACGGCTTGTTCCCCGGGATTCAATTGCCGGCGGAGGCGCATTCTCCCTCCAGGCGCGTCAGAGCGGCGCCGGCGGCGGACTGTTCCGCCTCTTTCTTGGTGCGGCCCTTGCCCTGGCCCAGTTCCCGGCCGTTGAGCTGAACCGCCACGGTGAACTCCTTGCAATGGTCCGGCCCCGTCTCCGCCAGGGGGGTATAGCTGAGAACCTGCCCGCTTTTCCGCTGGACCAGTTCCTGGAGGGCGGTCTTGTTGTCCGTACTCCGGGCGGTCCAGTTTTCCCCGTCCAGCTGGGATAGGATCTGCTGTTCCACAAAGCGCCGGGCCGTATCCATGCCGCTGTCCAGGTAGAGGGCGGCAATAACGGCCTCCACGCAGTCCGCCAGGATGGAGGGGCGGTTCCTGCCGCCGGTGTTCTCCTCCCCCCGGCCCAGGCGGAGATATGCCCCCAAATCCAGGCGGCGGGCCACCGCCACCAGGCTTTGCTCACACACCAGTTCCGCCCGGAGGCGGGTCATCTTCCCCTCCGGCAGGTCCGGAAAGCGGCAGTAAAGGTGCTCCGCTGTACACAGGCCCAAAATAGAATCCCCCAGGAACTCCAGGCGCTCGTTGCAGTCGGTATGGCCGCCGTGGTGCTCATTGGCGTGGGAGGAATGGGTCAGCGCCCGGCGCAGGAGCTCTGGCCTGGCAAAGGTATGCCCCAGCCGCTGTTCCAGCAGTTCCAGTTCTTCCATGACCCAGATTCCCCTTTTTTCTCAGACTGTTTCGGCGCCGGCCGGTCAACCGATATTCCGCTCCACATACTCCACCAGGTCGCCCACAGTGGCAATGGACTTGAGCTCTTCCTCCGGGACCTCCGGCAGGTCGAACATCTCCTCCAAGGCCATGGTGAGCTCCACCACGTCCAGGGAATCCGCCGACAGGTCATCCACAAAGCTGGTCTCCATGGTAATGCTGTCCGGATCCACCAGGAAGTGCTTGCCGATGATCTCCTTGATCTTCTCGAATGCCATTTTCATCACCTGATTTTCCAAAGATTTACACAACAGATACTATGCAAATATGGCGCTCTTGTCAAGAGCGGATTTCTGAACTTTCTGTTACGTCCAGGCGCATGTGCTCCACGTTAGCCTGGATACGCCCGGTAATATCCTGTTCCACACAGCGGATGGCCTGTTGGACGGCGCTGCGGATGGCCCGGGCGTCGGAGCTGCCGTGGGCTTTGATCACAGGGCGGGAGATACCCAGAAGGGGTGTGCCTCCCACCTCATTGGGATCCAGGCTCCGGCGCACATCCTGGATGCCGCCCTTCACCAGAAGGGCGCCCAGCTTGGCGGAAACGCCGCCCTCCAGAAAGGCTTTCTTCAATTTCTTCATCAGAAAGCTGGCCGTGCCCTCAATGGTCTTGAGCATCACATTGCCGGAAAAGCCGTCCGCCACCAGCACGTCCACCCTGTCGCCAAAATAGTCCTTGGCCTCCACGTTGCCCACATAGTTCACCCGCCCTGCGGCCGCGGCCTCCTGGAGCAGGGCGTGGGTCTGCTTCTGAAGAGGCGTGCCCTTGCTGTCCTCGGTACCCACGTTGAGGAGTCCCACCTTGGGGCTGGGGCAGCCCAGGACGTTCTCCGAATAAAAGCTGCCCATGTAGGCAAACTGGAGCAGATACTCCGGCGTGCACTCCACATTGGCCCCGCAGTCGATGAGCACGGCGCCGTAGCGCCCGTTGGGCATCACCGGGGCCATGGCCGCCCGGCGGATGCCCCGGATGCGCTTGACGATCAGCGTGCCGCCGGTGAGCAGGGCGCCGGTGCTTCCGGCGGAGATCACCGCGTCCCCCTCCCCGTCCCGGAGCATATAGAGGGCTATGGCCATAGAGCTGTCCTTCTTCCGGCGGAGGACCGTGCTGGGGTCCTCTCCCATTTCCACCACCTCCGCGGCGTTGCGCACCCGGAGATGGGGATGGGGCAGCGTTACGCCGTTTTCCTTCAGGCAGGCCTCCACAGCCTCCTGCCGCCCCACCAGGGTGATGTCCACCCCGAACTCCTTCTGGGCCAGGACCGCGCCCCGGACGATCTCCCCCGGTGCGTTGTCGCCGCCCATGGCGTCTATGATAATATGCATGCGCTCTCCTTCCCCTGCGTCGCCGTCACGGCCTTTCTTCCAGGCGCTGCGCCAGGGCCTCCAAAGCCCGGCGGGACAGTTCCAGGTTCTTGTTTCTTTTGCCCTTCACCCGGTAACCCAGGGGGGCGATAATACCAAAATTGATGTTCATGGGCTGGAAGTCCGTCACGCTCCCGTCGGAGACGTAATGGCTCAGTGCGCCAATGGCAGTCTCTCTGGGAAAATCCCAGGCGGGCTCGCCCAAGAGCTCCGCAGAGAGTTCCAGGGCCGCCAGCATGCCGGAGGCGCAGCTCTCCACATAGCCCTCCACCCCCGTCATCTGCCCGGCAAAGGAGACCCGGGGAAGGCTCCGGAGGCGGTAATGGCTGTCCAGAAGCCGGGGGCTGTCCAGATAGGTGTTCCGGTGCATCACCCCATAGCGGACAAACTCGGCGTTCCGGAGGGCCGGAATCATGGAAAACACCCGCTTCTGTTCCCCAAAAGTCAGGTGGGTCTGGAAGCCTACGATATTGTAGAGCGTCCCCTGGGCATTGTCCCGGCGGAGCTGGACCACGGCGTAGCTCTCCTGCCCCGTGCGGGGGTCCCGGAGCCCCACGGGCTTCAGGGGGCCATAGCGCAGGGTGTCCTCCCCCCGGCGGGCCATGACCTCCACGGGCATGCAGCCTTCGAACACGCCGCCGTCCTCAAAACCGTGGACCGGCGCCTCCTGTGCTGTTGTCAGCGCCTGCCAGAAAGCCAGGTATTCCGCCTTGGTCATGGGGCAGTTTACATAATCAGCGTCCCCCTTGTCATAGCGGGAGGCAAAATAGGCGCTGTCCATATCCAGGCTCTCCAGCGTCACAATGGGCGCGGCGGCGTCAAAGAAGTGGAGCGCGCCGCTGCCCGGTGTCAGGTCCCGGATGACCCGCTCCATGGCAGGGCTGGTGAGGGGGCCGGTAGCCACGATGACATGCCCTTCGGGCAGGGCGTCCGCCTCCAGCTCCACCACAGTGATGTTCTTCTCGCTCCGGATGGCCTCGGTCACCGCCCGTGCGAAGCCCACCCGGTCCACCGCCAGAGCGCCCCCGGCGGCCACCCTGTGGGCGTCCGCGCAACGGAGGATAAGGCTGCCCAGCCGGCGCAGCTCCTCTTTCAAAAGGCCCACGGCGTTGGTGAGTTCGTCGCTGCGCAGGGAGTTGGAGCAGACCAGCTCCGCGAAGTAGGGGGAGACGTGGGCGGGCGACATTTTCTCCGGCTTCATCTCCAGGAGCGTGACGGGGATGCCACGCCGGGCAAGCTGCCAGGCGGCCTCGCTCCCGGCCAGGCCCGCGCCGATGACGGTTACGGTTTCCACGGCGCTCTCCTCAGTTCTCCCCGGCGGCCTTTTGGGCGGTGCCGGCGGTCTTGGCGGATTTTGCTTTCGCAGTCTTTGCCGTCCTGGCTGTGGATTTTGCGGCGGTCTTGGCCGTAGCCCTGGTGGTTTTTGCTGTGGGCCGGGCTGCTAACTTTGTCGGGGCCTTCGCGGCTTTTGCGGCTTTAGGCTCCGGTTCCGCCGCGGCCTCTCCCGCCGGTGTGGTTCCGGCCTTGGCCGGGGCGGCACGGCGTTTTTTGTAACCCCGCTGGTCCTCCGGCACGAAGCTGGGGCACTCCGGGTTGATGCAGAAGGGTTTGCGCGCGCCCTTGCCGGAGAGCTTGAACATGGTCTTGCCGCAATCCGGGCAGGTCTCCTTGACCGGGACGTCCCAGGTCATGAAACCCACGATCTCCTTCCCGTCGGGAGAGGTGCCCCGCCAGGGGCAGTCCTTGCCCTTTTCACAGGCGTAGTACACGTTTCCCTTCTGGGAGGTGCGCTTGAGGATGCGCCCGCCGCAGGCCGGGCAGCGCCCGGGCATTTCAATGACGATGGGCTTGGTGAAGCTGCATTCGGGGAAGCCGGGGCAGGCCAGGAAGCGCCCGAAACGCCCGGTCTTGTACACCAGCCGCCGGCCGCACAGGTCGCAGTACTCGTCGCTGAACTCATCGGGCACCTTGATGTGTTCTCCTTCCAGGGCCTTTTCCGCGTCCTCCAAGTTCCGGGAGAAGTCCTTGTAAAACTCCGCCAGAAGCTGATGCCAGTCCTTTTTCCCCTCCTCCACGCCGTCCAGGGCGGACTCCATCCAAGCGGTGAATTTCAGGTCCACGATGTCGGCAAAGCGCTCTTCCATGAGCTTGGTCACCACCTCGCCCAGGGCTGTGG
>CALWOS010000124.1 GCA_944383185.1 uncultured Oscillospiraceae bacterium | reverse complement strand
GCGTCCATCATCCGCATCTCCAGCCAGTCCGCCTTGGTGATCCCTTTGGGGATCTCGTATCTCGGGTCGGTCCCCGCCCGCTCGATCTCCTCCCGCAGTTCCCCCAGGGCGGGGCCGATCTCCACTCCAAGAACCTCGTTGAGGTTGGAGTTGGCGTCCGCGTCCACCGCCAGCACCGGCTTTTTCCCGCTCTCGCAGAGATACTGGATCAACAGCCCGCATAGCGTCGTCTTCCCGACGCCGCCTTTTCCCGCTACAGCAATCACATGTCCCATAACACAGCCTCCGTTCCTTATCATTATGAATTTTTATAAACACAGTGTTGATTTCTTGCTGCGATTCCATTATACTGGCAATGGGAAGAAAAGCAATCGTCAGTTTTTTCACCCTGTTCAACTCCTGAACAGCGTCCAAAAAGTGATGAGAAACAGTGAGGTGATTTTGATGGAACGCCCAAAAGAGGGCCGCAAGCTGGACCGCCGCACGCGCTACACCCGGCAGGCCATTCGGGACACGCTGCTGGAACTGATGAAGGAAAAGCCCTTCAGCCGGGTGACGGTGACAGAGGTCTGCAAGCGGGCGGAGATGAACCGGGGCACCTTCTATCTCCACTACCTGGATCTGGACGACGTGCTGGACGACGTCCTCACGGAGATGATGGACGACACCACCTGCGCCCTGGACCACGTCCTCTGTCCGGGGCAGCAGTGCGCCACCTATCCCTTCTGTGACAAGATCCACAGCAGCGAGCAGTACCGGGTGCTGTTTCTGGACGAGTCGGTGACGGACAAGCTGCTGGGGAAACTGGCGGACACCTGCAAGGAGCGGTATGTCACCTATCTCATGCGCCACAGTCAGCTGACCTTCCAGGAGGCGGAGGCCATCTTCACCTTCCAGATGAACGGGTGCCTGGCCATCAACCGCCTGATGCTCCGCAACCACTGCACAGACTGGAAGGCTGTGCAGCAAAAGATCGACGGCTTTCTCAAGGCCGGGCTGGAACACTATCTTCTGCCTGACCGGGAATAACCGTTTCCCCTTGCCGCTTGAAAAAAGCAAGCCGGCCTGTGAGGTACGCAGGCCGGCTTGTTTGCATGTGCGGGTATAAATTTAATAATAAGGTATAGCGTTACAGGGCATTGCTGCGGCCCACCAAAGCGGAGAGGTCCACATAGCTCTCCGGCTCGGCCTCCACGGCCTCGTCGGTCTCGGCCTCGAAGTCCCGGTAGCAGCTCAGGCCGCTGCCCGCGGGAATGAGTTTGCCGATGATGACGTTTTCTTTCAGTCCCACCAAGTGATCTACTTTGCCCTTGATGGCGGCCTCGGTAAGAACCTTCGTGGTCTCCTGGAAGGAGGCGGCGGACAGGAAGCTCTCCGTGGCCAAGCTGGCCTTGGTGATGCCCATGAGCAGTTGGGTGCAGGTGGCGGGGACGAGGTTCTCCTCCCCTGCCGCGATGCGGGCCTCCACCTTGCGGTTTTCGTCCTTGAACTCGCTCCAGTCCACAACTGCGCCGGAGAGAAGGCCGGTGCTGCCGGCTTCCTCCACCCGGACCTTGCGCATCATCTGACGTACAATGACCTCGATGTGCTTGTCGTTGATATCCACGCCCTGCTGGCGGTACACCTTCTGGACCTCCTGGATCAGGTACTCCTGGCAGGCGGACACGCCCCGGATGCGGAGCACTTCGTGGGGGTTCAGGGCGCCGGAGGTAAGCTCCTGGCCTTTTTCCACATGATCCCCGTTTTGCACCAGGATGCCGGCGCTGTAGGGGATGTGGTAGACCTTGACCTCCCCTTCCTCCTCGTTGGTAATGGTGAGGGCCACCACGGAGGCCTTCTTCGTCTCCTCCAGGGAGACCAGACCACTGATCTCCGCCAGCTGGGCCATTTTCTTGGGTTTCCGGGCCTCAAACAATTCCTCGACACGGGGCAGGCCCTGGGTGATATCGTCGCCAGCCACGCCGCCGGTGTGGAAGGTGCGCATAGTCAGCTGGGTGCCCGGCTCACCGATGGACTGGGCGGCGATGACGCCCACGGCCTCGCCGGCGTTCACCGGGCTGCCGATGGCCAGGTTGATGCCGTAGCACTTGGCGCAGACGCCGCTGCGGGCGTCGCAGCTCAGGACGGAGCGGATCTTCACGGCCTGGATGCCATGGGCCTCCAGGACCTCGGCGTCGCCCTGCATGAGCATATGGTCCGTGTCAAAGAGGACTTCCCCGGTCTGGGGATCGCAGATGTTCTCCGCGGGGAAACGGCCGTGGATGCTCTCGCCGAAAGATTGGACCAGCTGGCCCTTGTCGTACACGGCGGAAGCCATGACGCCGTTGTGGGTGCCGCAGTCATCCTCCCGGATGATCACATCCTGGCTCACATCCACCAGGCGGCGGGTGAGGTAACCGGAGTCGGCGGTACGCAGGGCGGTGTCGGCAAGGCCCTTCCGGGCGCCGCGGCTGGAGACGAAGTACTCCAGGACAGACAGGCCCTCGCGGAAGTTGGCTTTGATGGGGATCTCGATGGTACGGCCTGCGGTGTTGGCCATCAGGCCGCGCATACCGGCCAGCTGGCGGATCTGGTTCATGCTGCCGCGGGCGCCGGAGTTGGCCATCATATAGATGGGGTTGAACTCATCCAGGGAGTTCTGCAGCGCGCTGGTCACGTCCTTGGTGGTCTGCTCCCACTCGGCCACCACCAGGCGGTAGCGCTCGTCGTTGGTGATGAAGCCGCGCTTGAACTGCCGCTCAATGTCCAGAACCTTCTGCTCTGTGGCCTTGATGAGAGTCTGCTTGGCCTCGGGCACCGTCATGTCCGCAATGGAGATGGTAATGGCGCCCTGGGTGGAATACTTGAAGCCCAGGGCCTTGATGTTGTCCAGGACCTCTGCCGAGATGGTAAAGCCGTATTTCTGGATGCAGCGGTCAATGATGTCGCCCAGCTGCTTCTTGCCCACCTGGAAGCTGATCTCGTGGTCAAACATGTGGACGGGGTCGCTCCGGTCCACATAGCCCAGATCCTGGGGGATGGGCTCGTTGAAGATGATACGGCCCACAGTGGTGACGATCATGGCCTGGCGTTCCGTGCCATCCACAGTCTTGGTGACCCGCAGGCGGATGGGGGCGTGGAGGCCCACATCGCCATTGGCGTAGGCCATCAGGGCCTCGCTGGAATCCCGGTAGGCCAGGAGGGGCTTGTAGGTGGCCTTCCGCCCGCCTGTTGTCTCCAGGGCATGGTTGGCGGCGTACAGCGCGTCGCCATCCACGATCTGGCCGGCGGCAAACTCCGTATCCCCGGGGTCGTCCACAGCCAGGCGCTCGGCGCCTTTTTCGCTGCTGCCGATGCGGACCATGGTCAGGTAGTAGGAGCCCAGGATCATGTCCTGGGTGGGGACGGTGACGGGGTGGCCGTCCTGGGGCCGCAAAAGGTTATTGGCCGAAAGCATGAGGATGCGGGCCTCCGCCTGGGCCTCGGCGCTCAGAGGCACGTGGATGGCCATCTGGTCGCCGTCAAAGTCGGCGTTGTAGGCGGTGCACACCAGGGGGTGCAGCTTCAGGGCGCGGCCTTCCACCAGAATAGGCTCAAAGGCCTGGATGCCCAGCCGGTGCAGCGTGGGAGCGCGGTTGAGGAGTACGGGGTGCTCCTTGATGACCACTTCCAGGGCATCCCACACCTCGGTCCGGGCCTTGTCCACCATCTTTTTGGCGGACTTGATGTTGTTGGCCACACCGTCTTCCACCAGCTTCTTCATCACGAAGGGGCGGAACAGCTCGATGGCCATCTCCTTGGGCACGCCGCACTGATAGAGCTTCAGGTCCGGGCCCACGACGATCACGCTCCGGCCCGAGTAGTCCACGCGCTTGCCCAGGAGGTTCTGGCGGAAGCGGCCCTGCTTGCCCTTGAGCATATCGCTCAGGGATTTCAGCGCACGGGAGTTGGCGCCGGTGACGGCGCGGCCCCGGCGGCCGTTGTCGATCAGGGCGTCCACGGCCTCCTGGAGCATGCGCTTCTCGTTCCGGACAATAATGTCCGGGGCGTTGAGCTGCATCAGGCGCTTGAGACGGTTGTTCCGGTTGATGACCCGGCGGTAGAGGTCGTTTAGGTCGCTGGTGGCGAAGCGGCCGCCGTCCAGCTGGACCATGGGCCGGATCTCCGGGGGGATGACCGGGAGGATATCGATGATCATCCAGGTGGGGCTGTTGCCGCTCTGGCGGAAGGCCTCCACCACCTCCAGGCGCTTGACCAGCTTGGCCTTCTTCTGGCCGCCGGCGTCCTTGAGCTCGGCCCGGAGCTGCTGGCTCAGGGCTTCGCAGTCGATGTCCGCCAGGAGCTTCTTGATGGCCTCCGCGCCCATGCCGGCCTGGAAGTCGTCCTCATACTTTTCCTTCATGTCCCGGTATTCTTTTTCCGAGAGAATCTGATTTTTCTGCAGGGGGGTAAAGCCCGGATCCGTGACGATATAGCTGGCAAAGTAGAGCACTTTCTCCAGGATCCGGGGGGTGATGTCCAGCAGCAGGCCCATCCGGCTGGGAATGCCCTTGAAATACCAGATGTGGCTCACCGGGGCGGCCAGCTCGATGTGGCCCATGCGCTCCCGGCGGACCTTGGCCCGGGTGACCTCCACGCCGCAGCGGTCGCAGATTTTCCCCTTGTAGCGGATCTTTTTATACTTGCCGCAGTGGCACTCCCAGTCCTTGGTAGGCCCGAAGATGCGCTCGCAGAACAGGCCATCCCGCTCAGGTTTCAGGGTGCGGTAATTGATGGTCTCCGGCTTTTTCACCTCGCCATGGGACCAGGAAAGGATCATTTCAGGAGAGGCAATGCCGATCTTGATGGCGTCAAAGGGTGTATAGCTCATATTCTGTCTTCCTCCTCCTCAAAATCCTCGTCAAATGCGTCGCCCTCGTCCAAGGCGTCCAGATCCAGCTCATCCTCGTCCACATGCTCGATGGCGAAGCCGGCGGCTTCGATCTCGCCGTCGTCAGCGCTGTAGCTGCTGTCGTCCCGGAAGCCGGGGGCGTAATCGTCATCGTCATCGTCTTTGAGCTCGATTTCCTGGCCTGCGGCGTCCAGAACCCGGACGTCCAGGCACAGGGACTGGAGCTCTTTCACCAGCACCTTGAACGACTCCGGCACGCCGGGCTGCGGGATGTTGTGGCCCTTGACAATGGCCTCATAGGTGCGCACACGTCCGGTAACGTCGTCGGATTTCACGGTGAGTATCTCCTGGAGGGTATAGGCCGCGCCGTAGGCCTCCAGGGCCCAGACCTCCATTTCGCCGAAGCGCTGGCCGCCGAACTGGGCCTTGCCGCCCAGAGGCTGCTGGGTGACCAGGGAGTACGGGCCGGTGGAGCGGGCGTGGATCTTGTCGTCCACCAGGTGGTGGAGCTTGAGGAAGTAGACATAGCCCACGGTGACGGGGTTGTCGAAGGGCTCGCCGGTGCGCCCGTCGTAGAGGATGCTCTTGCCGTCGCTCCGCAGGCCTGCCAGCTCCAGCGTTTTGCGGATCTCCTCCTCGTTGGCGCCGTTGAAAATGGGGGTGGCCACCTTCCAGCCCAGGGCTTGGGCCGCGTAGCCCAGATGGACCTCCAGCACCTGGCCGATGTTCATACGGCTCGGCACGCCCAGGGGATTGAGCACGATGTCCAGGGGAGTGCCGTCGGGCATATAGGGCATATCCTCCTTGGGCAGAATCCGGGAGACGACGCCCTTGTTGCCGTGGCGGCCGGCCATCTTGTCGCCCACGGAGATCTTCCGCTTCTGGGCGATATAGACACGGACCACCTGGTTGACGCCCGGACCCAGTTCATCCCCGGCTTCTCGGGTGAAGACCTTCACGTCCACAATGATGCCGCTTTCGCCGTGGGGTACCTTCAGGCTGGTGTCCCGGACCTCCCGGGCCTTTTCGCCGAAGATGGCCCGGAGCAGCCGCTCCTCCGCGGTGAGGTCGGTCTCGCCCTTGGGGGTGACCTTGCCCACCAGGATATCGCCGGCGCGGACCTCCGCGCCCACGCAGATGATGCCCCGCTCGTCCAGATATTTCAGCGCGTCCTCGCCCACGCCGGGGATGTCCCGGGTAATCTCCTCGGGGCCCAGCTTGGTGTCCCGGGCGTCGCACTCGTACTCCTCCACGTGGAGGGAAGTGAATACGTCCTCCATCACCAGGCGCTCGTTGATGAGGATAGCGTCCTCGTAGTTATAGCCCTCCCAGGTCATGAAGCCCACCAGGACGTTCTTGCCCAGGGAGATCTCGCCCTGGCTGGTGGAGGGCCCGTCGGCAATGACGTCGCCCTTTTCCACCCGCTGGCCGGCGCGGACGATGGGCCGCTGGTTGAAGCAGGTGCCCTGGTTGGAGCGGGCGAATTTGATGAGTTTGTAGCGCTTGGTGTCCCCCGCGTCATAGCGGATGGTCACCTGGGTGCCGGAGACGCTCTCCACCACGCCGTCGCCCTCCGCGCAGATGACCACGCCGGAGTCCACTGCGCACTTGTGCTCGATGCCCGTTGCCACAATAGGAGCCTGGGTCACCATGAGGGGCACGGCCTGGCGCTGCATGTTGGCGCCCATCAGGGCGCGGTTGGCGTCGTCGTTCTCCAGGAAGGGAATCATGGCCGTGGCAATGGAGACCATCATCCGGGGGCTGATGTCGATATAGTCCACCTGGTCCCGGTCCACCTCAATGATCTCATCCCGGTGGCGGCAGGTGATGCGCTGGTTCAGCAGGACGCCGTTTTCGTCCTTGGGCTCCGTGGCCTGGGCCACGATGAACTGGTCCTCCATGTCCGCGGTGAGGTAATCCACCTGGTCCGTGACCCGGCAGGTACCCTTCTCCACCTTCTGGAAGGGGGCCACCAGGAAGCCGTACTCGTTCACCTGGGCATAGCTGGCCAGGTAGGAGATCAGGCCGATGTTGGGGCCTTCCGGCGTCTCGATGGGGCACAGGCGGCCATAGTGGCTGTAGTGGACGTCACGGACGTCGAAGTTGGCCCGCTCCCGGGAAAGGCCGCCGGGGCCCAGGGCGGACATGCGCCGCTTGTGGGTCAGCTCCGCCAGGGGGTTGGTCTGGTCCATGAACTGGCTCAGGGGGCTGGAGCCGAAGAACTCCTTGATGGCCGCGGTGACGGGCCGGATGTTGATCAGGCTCTGGGGGGTGACAATGTCCAGGTCCTGGAGGGTCATCCGCTCCCGGATCACGCGCTCCATCCGGGAAAAACCGATACGGAACTGATTTTGCAGCAGCTCGCCCACACTGCGGACGCGGCGGTTGCCCAGATGATCGATGTCATCCGCTTCGCCGATGTTGTGGGCCAGGCAGTTGAGGTAGTTCACAGAGGCAAACACATCGTCCACGATGATGTGCTTGGGGATCAGAAGGTCAATGTTCTCCCGGATGGCTTCTTTGAGTTCCTCGCCGGCGTACTGGTCCAGGAGCTGCCGGAGGATGATGAGCCGGACCCGCTCCTTGACACCCACCTCGGCGGGATCAAAGTCCACAAAGTGTTTCAGATCCACCATACCGTTGGAAAATACCCGGACGGGATGCTCCTCCCCCTGGACCCAGGCGTCGATGACGCCCTTCTCATCCAGTTCCCGGGCACGCGCCCGGGTAATGGTCTCCCCTGCTTCAGCCAGGATCTCTCCGGTGAGGGGATCCGTCACAGGGGCGGCCAGGACATGGCCCGGCAGCCGGGAGCGAAGAGCGAGCTTCTTGTTGAACTTATACCGGCCAACAGAGGAGATATCATACCGCCGGCGGTCAAAGAACAGGCTGTCCAGAAGGCTCTCAGCGCTGTCCACCGTGGGGGGGTCGCCCGGGCGGAGCTTTCGGTAGATCTCCAGGAGGCTCTCCTCCCGGCTGACGCAGGTGTCCTTCTCAAAGGTGGAGAGCATCCGTGCATCCTCGCCGAATACCTCGCGCAGGGCCTCGTTGGTGGTGGCGCCGGCGGTGGGATCGGCAAGGCAGGACAGCCAGGTATGCGGCTTATCCGCATGGTAAATGCCCAGGGCCTTCAGCAGCCACGTCACAGGCAGCTTCTGGTTTTTGTCGATGCGGACGTAGAATACGTCGTTGCCATCGGTCTCATACTCCAGCCATGCGCCGTGGTAGGGGATGATGGTGGCGCTGTAGGTGCTCACGCCGGTCTTGTCCGTCTTCTTGTCAAAGTAGGTGCCGGGGCTGCGGACAATCTGGGAAACGATGACACGCTCCGCGCCGTTGATGATGAAAGTGCCGCCGGCGGTCATCAGCGGGAAATCCCCCATGAAGATCTCCTGCTCTTTGATCTCCTCGGTCTCCCGGTTCCGCAGCCGGACGCTGACCTTCAGCGGCGCGGCGTAGGTGGCGTCCCGGGCCTTGCACTCTTCCTCGTCGTACTTGGGCTTTTCATCCATGGAATAGTCCACGAAGCTCAGTTCCAGGCTGCCGGTGTAGTCCGTGACCGAGGCCACGTCCTGGAACACGTCCCGCAGGCCCTCTTCCAGGAACCAGCGGTAGGAGTTTTTCTGGATGTCCAGCAAGCCGGGCATTTCCTGGATCTCTTCCGTACGGGCAAAGCTCTTGCGGAGCGTTTTGCCGTAGAGCACGTCCTTAGGCATCTGACCATCTCCTTAGCATGATATTTGCGATACGCGCGGCGCGGTTGTTTCTTTTTCTGCAGCCCCATTGATTTTTTCCGGAGCTTCTGCTACAATGAGTTCACGATGATAGTGGGGGAGTGTTCCCCCTTGTTGTGTACATAGCAAGTTATTGTACCATTATTTTCATATTGTTGTCAATGACAAAATTTATAAATATCCATGTGGCGGTGGGAGTATCTCCTGCCGTTTTTTACATGTATCCGGTTTTTTGAGGAGGATCGCGCCAAATGGACCCCGCTTCCATACTGCTCATGGCCGCTCCAGCGGCGTTCGCCCTGCTGGTGCTGTGGCGGGAGGATCTGCTCCCTCGCCCCAAGGATGTGCTGCTCTGCGGCGTGGCGGTGGCCGCGGCTTTTCTGCTGCGGGCCGCATTTCTGAGCCATGAGACGCTGGATTATCTGAACTTCCTCTCCCAATGGGTGGAGTACTTCCGGGAAAACGGCGGCTTCGCCGCCCTGGACGAGAATGTGGGAAACTACAACATTCCCTACCTGGCCTTTCTGGCGTGCATCAGCTACCTGCCCTTTGACGACCTGCTTCTCATCAAGCTGCTGAGCGTGATCTTTGATGTGATCCTGGCCTGGGGCTGCCTGCGCCTTGTGGGGCTGTACACCCGCAGCGCGGCAAAGCTGCGTTTCGCTTTCCTGGCGGCGTTGCTGCTGCCCACGGTGGGGCTCCACGGCAGCTGCGGGGGCCAGTGGGACAGCATGTATGAGGCCCTGTCGGTGTTGAGCCTCTATCACGCCCTGGCCCGTCAGGGCGTGCGGGCGATGCTGTGCATCGCCGCGGCGTTTTCCGTCAAGCTCCAGGCCATCTTCCTGATGCCCCTGTTCCTGATCTTTTTCATCACCGGGCGGGTGAAGTGGCGGTACTGCCTGGTATTCCCCCTGATGTATGTGGTCATGGTCTCCCCCGCCCTGCTGGCGGGCCGCCCGCTCCTGGACACCCTTACCCTGTACGCCAGCCAGACCGGGAGTATCGGTACGGGGCTCAATTATAATTCCCCCTCCATCTTCGCGGTGATCTACTCCGAGTACACCTATGAGCTGTCCCTGTTCGGCATCGCCGCGGCTGGGCTTTTCACCTGCGGCCTGCTCACCTGGCTCATCTGCCGGCGCCGGGAGCTGGATGACGAGGTGCTGCTGTGCGCGGCGGTGCTCCTGGTGGTGGGCATCCCCTTCCTGCTGCCCCGGATGCACGAGCGATATTTCTTCCTGGCAGATGTGCTGACGCTGTGCTTCGCGGTGGTGCTGCCCCGGCACTTCCTGCTGCCGGTACTCACCCAGTTCGCCTCCCTGCTGGGCTACCACGCCTACCTGCGCGAGGCCTACCTGCTGCCCATGGCCTGCGGCACTGCGGCTTTGGCGGCGGTGATCTTCTTTCTGTTCGGCTATCTCAGCTGCCGGCTTTACCCCCGCAGAAAGAGAAAGTACACATAAAAGGCTTGACAATTTTCCGCTTTCTGGTATAATAGCCAGTGCGCCGCGGCGAAAAGCCGCTGCGCCCCCCTATGCGAGAGTGCTGGAATCGGTAGACAGGCACGTTTGAGGGGCGTGTGTCGTATGGCGTGGGAGTTCAAGTCTCCTCTCTCGCACCAAGACCCCGGATGCAGCGCATCCGGGGCCTTTTTTTCATCATCACCGCTTCCGGATGGACTGCATCCGGGAGCTTTTTTCGTTATTCCAGCACCAAAGCGGCCAGGGTATCCAGGTGCCCACTCAGGTCCTCCCGCCCGGCGTAGCGGAATACCGCCACATTCCCGCCCTTTCCCAGGGCGGCCATCTGCCATATACCGTCCGGTTCGTCAGCCAGGATGACAAAATCCAGGCCCGGGAAAGTGGCCTCCGTGTAGCTCCAGGTGACGTTCACCAGGCGGAAGACGTCCAGCTGGGCCTCCGCCACCGGCCGGGCCAGGAAGGGGAACAGCAAGTGGAAGCAGGCGGTGTCCAGGTTGGGGGCATAGCACAGCGCGAAGCGGTCCTCCCCCTCCGGGTAGGGGGAATAGCCCCGGTAGTCCCCTTCCGCCGTGGCGTAGCCGTCCTGACTGACCTCATACCAGGTGGGGGCCAGGAGGGAAACATGGAGCTGTCCCTGATTTTCGTCCTCATGGAAGGAGGACTGCTCCCCGGTGAGCTCCCCATAGCTGACCACCTCTTCCCGCTCCAGCTCCTGCAACGCCACATAGGGCCGGTCAAAGCGGTCCAGGGGGATCTCTTCCCAGGGGCCCAGCCGCTGGAACACCACCACCAGGAGCAGCGGGACGATCAGCACCAGGCCGAAGATATATTCCGCCGCAATGCGCCGGCTGGGTCCGGGGGACGGCGGGGGCGGCAGGCCCTCCTTCAGCGCCCGGCAGGTCCGGCGCAGGGTGCGCAGGTCCCGGCGGGCCGTCCGCCAGGAAAACACCGCTGAGATCAGCAGCAGCAAAAGCCCGGGGGCAAACAGGCTCAGGAGCAGCAGAGGCACTCTGGCAAAGGGGGCCGGCTGGACGTCAAATTCACTCCGGTGGAAAAACATCGCCCACACCAGCAGCGCCCCGATGCAGACCCAGATGGCCGTCTGGATGCGCCGGCCGCGCAGCGCCCGCTTTTCCAGGCGTTCCAGGGACAGGCCCCGGCTCTGGCGGTCGGAGTACAGCTCCGGGGCCGCGGGGTCTGTGGTATAAAAGAGGTAATAGGCCCGGCCGATGGTGAGGGCGTACTCCCAGCCGGCGCTCCGGTAGAACTCCAGCTGCTCCGCGGAGGGCTCCGCCCCCTCCCTGCCCCAGGGCTCCAGGCGGAAGCGGGTGCCCGGCACGCCGGTGGGGGTGAAGGTGGCCCAGGCGTCCACCATGACGGGGAAGAGCCCTGCGTCGGCCTGCTCCTCCAGCCAGCGCTCCATGCCGGGGATGTCGTAGATGGAAAGGGGTAGGATCTTCCGCACCTTTTTCATAGGACCCTCCTTAGTTTTTTCAGTTCTCGTCATCCAGACGGGAGACGAAAAGCTCCAGGGCGATGTCCGGGTCGGACACGCCGATGCAGTGGAAGGCGAACACCCGCTCCCCCGCCAGGCCCACGTACACCGTGTCCACATCCGTCTCGCCGGCGTACTGCCAGGTGAAGCGCGTCAGGGCATCCAGGCCGGGCCAGGACAGCTCCTCTTTCCGATGAAATACATAGGCCCCCTGGTCATTGTCGTTAAAAAGAGAATTTTCCACCCAGCTTTCCTGATAGTCATTCAAGGTATGCCACTGGGCCTCCACCCTGCCCTGATACACCGTCCGGGCCAGGGACGGGGAGACGGCGCGGACGAACTCCAGGTAAAACCGGGCCTCCTTTGCCTTGCCGTCGGGGGCCTTGACCATGGCCCCCTGGGCCACGTCGTATTGCTCCGGGGCCAGGAGGGAGCGCTCCCGGGTATCCCGGTGGATCAGCTTTGCGTCACTGTACTCCCACAGCAGCTCTGCCCCCTCCGGGAGGGTCTCGGCCAGGGTGACGTGGGGGAAGTCCCAGTCCTCCGGCCCGGAGAGGTTTTCCTTTCTCTCCCCGCCGGAGATCAGCATCGCCCCCAAGTAGAGCACAAAAACAAGGGTGATGATGCAGCCGATGCGGAAATACCGCCGCTCCGGATAGCGCCGGGGCCCCGCCGGGGGCCACGCTCCCCGCCGCAGGAAGCGCCGGACCCGCCGGACGCCCAGGAAGGTGCCGATGCCCCAGCTCACCGCCAGGATCGCCAGGGCCAGCATCACCCCGTAAATGGGGATCAGCACTTCCGCCCGGAGGATCAGCTCCCGGGCAAATTCCGCCGGGTAGTGGAACAGCAGGGGCCACTCGTCCCAGAATAACGCCACAGGCCAGATGAGCCAGAACAAAAGGCCCAGCCACATCCAGCGCATCTGCTTTTTCATGGCCAGAGAGAGGCTCTCCGGGTCGCTGTAGAGGGCCGGGGCCTCCGGGTCATCACAGCGGTAGATGGCGTAGAGCTGCCCCACCTTCCCCACATAGCGCCAGCCGTACTCCCCGTAGCTCCCGGTGCGGCTTCGGAGCTCCGCCTCCCCCAGACGCTCCCCGATGGGATCCAGGCAGTAGCGGCTCCGCGGCGCTGTGGCATCCTCCCGGAAGCGCACCCAGCCGATAAAGTTCCACCGGGGCCACTCCGACAGGGCATAGCCCGCCGCGGCCTCCTCATTGAGCCAGTCCTGGAGGCCGGTCACGTCCCACAGGGGACAGGGCACCCACTTTTTCACCAGCATGGAAAAGCGCCTCCTTTTTCCTTTATGATGGGTCCTTCGGTATTTGCGCCAATACTTCCCAGGGGGCTCACGCGGATGGCCGTACCGCTCATTGCAGCGCCTCCTCTCCGTCCCGAACGCAGGCGCGCAGGCGCTCCAGCTCCTCCAGATAGGCCGCCCGGCCCTTGTCCGTCAGGCGGTAGGTGCGCTTGCGCCCCTCCACCTGGGTCTCTTCGATGAGGTGCTCCTCCTGGAACTTCCCCAGGAGGGTATAGAGGGTGCCGGGGCCCAGGCGCAGCCGGCCGTGGGTACGCTGCTCCACATAGGCCGCCACGTCCGTGCCGCAGCGCTCCTCCTGCAAAAAGGCCATGAGCACATAGAACATGGACTCCGTGAGTTGGCCCCGGAGCTTATCGCCCATGCTGCCTCCCTCCTCTCAATATAGCGTCTCGATATCATCTAACGATATTATAATATCGCGGCGCGATATTGTCAAGGGCAAACAGGAAAAAAGCGCGACCCGAAGGCCGCGCTCGAAACGGTTTCGCGCGCGCAGGAGGCGGATCGCCCGTGGTGACCGTGGTGGCCGTTCCCGTTGCCGGAGCCGTTCCCGGAGCCGCCGCTGCCGCGGCCCGGGTAGGCGGCGTCCGCTTCCTCCCCGGAGAGGGCGGCGATGGCCCGGCGGAGCTCCGCCATGGTCATCCCCTCCGCTTCCTCCACGGTGACGTCCGGGTCCAGGGCCTTGAGCTCCAGGTAGGCCAGGTACTTCCCGCAGGACAGGCCGCTTTCATGAGCCGCCTCCATGGTCTCCGGGGCCGCCGCGCCGCAGTGGAAATTGCCCTGCCCCGCAGTGCAGGCGGCCGCCTGGGTGAGCAGCCGCTCCTGCTGGGTGTAGGGGGCGGTATTGTTTTGCGTGGCCTGCTGCGTCTGAGACTGCTGCGTCTGCTGTGCTTCCGGCTGCTCCACCGGCGTCTGCTGCGTCTGCGGGGCCTGCTGGGTGTCACGGTATGCCGTGCTTTCGTTGGCGCTGCCGCCCACGCCGCCCATGACGCCGCCGATGGCCGCGCCGATCAGGCCGTCCCGGATGATCTCGCTCCAGTCCCAGGTGGCGTCCGGGTCATAGGTGAGCCGCTGCAATATGGGGGATACCGCGCTCTCCAGCGCCTCTTCCACGCCCTCGCCCTGGCGGAAGGGAGCGCTGTGCCCAGCCGCTGCACCTCGGCAAGCAAGTCCTCTTCTACTTTGCAGGGCTGCTTCTTTGGCCTGCCTGTACTTCTGCGCCCTCTGCGCTCTATTGCCAGTCCTTCCGGCCCTTCTTCCAAATAGATTCGTTCCCAGCTCTCTATCCGGCCATGTCCCTGAACTTCATAAATTCTGGCGGCCTCTCGATAGCTAAGACCGTCCTGTATGACCGCCTCTACAACCTGCTTCTTGAATTCCGGTGTATACCGTTTGTTTGGTATTCCTTTTGGCATAATAAAACACCCCACTTGTTATTCAGTATATCATACTGTCTAACAAATGGGGTGCTGTTCACGCCCGGAGGCCCTTCTCTTTTGCTTTTCTTCGCAATATGTTCATTACATTTTACCCAGATTTAACCGAAACAGGCAGCCGCTTTGTACCGCGTATTATATACTAAAAGTGGACCGGTGTATTTGTGACCACCCAGCTGCGATACGGCACGCGCCGTTCCGTACTCTCTGCAAAAAGCCACCCATGCATCAAAGGGCGCATACAAGAGAATGACGGCCTGGTTTTGTCCGCTCTCTTTCATGGTCGTCTCCTTTTCGCGCTTTTGAAACGGGACCACTGGCATACGGAATAGGAGATTCTTTATGGAACACATCATTGTCTACGGCAGTCAATATGGGAGCACCCGCCGGTACGCAGAAAAGCTGTCCGAGCAAACCGGCATTCCCGCAACCCGCTACCAAGACGCGCCGGCACTTTCCGACAGGAAAACCATCGTCTATCTGGGCGGGCTGTATGCCGGCGGCGTCTTGGGCCTTGCGAAAACCCTGCGGAGCTTTTCCCTTCGGGACGGGCAAAAGCTGCTCCTTGTTACCGTAGGGCTGGCCGACCCCAACGATCAGGAAAATAGGGACAATATTCGCGCGACCCTGCAAAAGCAGCTTCCCGCAGGACTGCTTGACCGGGCGAAGGTCTATCATCTCCGCGGCGGGGTCGATTACCAAAAGCTCTCTTTCGGCCACCGGACTGTAATGAAGCTGCTATACCAATCCCTGCGCAAAACGCCGCCCGAACAACAGACCGCGGAAAACCGGGCGTTTCTCGAAACTTACGGAAAGCAGGTGGATTTTACGGATTTCCGCACCTTGGAGCCGATCATTTTGGAAATTCAAAAAGAAGCTCTATGAGCAGAACTATGAAAACCATCCTAAAAATCCTTCTCATCGGCATTACCTCCACCATTGTCCGTATCATCGGGCAGCTCACCATCCCGGCCGGGGAACAGACGATCCTGGCGCCCAGCATTTTCGCGCAGAACGGCACCATGCCGCTGGCTTTTATATCACACTGTTGTGATGTCAGATAAGGAGGTGATCCCGATGTACAAAACGGTAGTAATCCCATATACCCCCGAGGCAAAGGAAATGGCGGCCAAAATCGAGGCAGAGGCCAATCGAATGGAACAGACGGGCTTTGCACTGGTTTCCTGCACTGTCACCCCCGCCGCGAAAGGGATTCTGGTCTTCCGAAAAACGGCAGAAGACAGGGCAAAAGCATAGCGCTCAGCAAGTGCACAATAAACAATAAAGAGGAGAAAGCACTGTGGCTTTCTCCTCTTTTGTGCCGGTCTGGGGTTCTGGAAATGGGGCAGGGGGCGCCAGGATTCGTTTTGGCTTCGCCGCTTCATTTTCCCAGCCGTTTTCTCAGTTTCCAGTAACGGTAGCCGAACATTGCGGTGACCCACCCATAAAGTGCAAGCAGGATCAAAAACAGGGCCAGCAGTACAGGGGCGTCTGCGTCCGCGCACCGAAACTGCGCGGCCAGGTTGGGCAGGATCAGCAGCACCAGGATGATGAAAACCGAAAGATACCGCCCCGCGAACACCCGCCGCATCATGTCCAGCCGGGACGCATCGTCGCAGAAAATCTCCTCCTCTTCCCCCTGCATCTGGGAAACCGGCTTGCGGAAATAGCTGTATCCGCCGAAATCCTGGATGTACTCCCAGCCGCAGTCCCGGAACATTTGCACGTACTCGTCCTTGTAGGCCAGGCCATCTTGATTGTAGTCCAGCTGGTAAACCACGTCCGCGGGCACGCATTTTTCAAAATGGTAAATCCCCGGCAGGCCTACCTTCACAAATTTCCAGCCCTCCCGATGCCGTTTCCGGAGATACCGCTCTTCTTTCTCCCAGTCCGCGATTGTAAAGATGCGGAGCTCTGTTTTCCTTTCTGGCATCTCAGCGCACCTCCATCATATTCCGGTACAACCGTTCGATCCGCTGCATCTCCAGCTCCAGGACCGCTCTTCCCAGTTCGGTGATGCGATAAATCTTCCGCTTTTCCACTTCCCGTACAAAACAGATGAGGCCGTCCTTTTCCATCTTGGACAGGCTGCCGTACATGGTCCCGGGGCTGATCCGGATTTCGCCCTCCGTCAGCGCTTCCACTTTCCGGATAATATTATACCCGTGGGCCTCTTCCCGGAGGCACAGCAGGATATAAAAGCCCGTCTCCGTCATCGGTACATATACTTTGCGGATATGTGCGTCCATGTTCTCAACGCCTTTCCTGAAAAGTAGCAGCGCGATATATCGTACTGCTATACACCGTCTATAGTATAGCACTGCGATATATGCATGTCAATTTAAATCTTTGTAAAGTGCCGCCGTGGACCCGCACGGGGATTCGGCATGAAAAAAGCAAAAGCGCGGCCCGCTGGCCGCGCTTGGGGAATGGATTCCGCCGTGAATTTTCAGGAGCCATGGCAGCCGCCCTTGCGGCCCCACTTGGATGATGTCCCAGCGGGAGGAATCCATTCATCCACAAAAGTTTTCCCCTTCCGTCGGAAAAGGACCCCCAAATACATCCGCTTTCGAGGTAAG
>CALWOS010000123.1 GCA_944383185.1 uncultured Oscillospiraceae bacterium | reverse complement strand
CCAAAAAGGCCGTGAGGAATTCCTCCGTCGTGCATGTAAGCAGATCCTCCAGCGCCAGCTGTGCCCCTGTTTCCCGGTCAAAGGCCGCGCTCAGGCGCAGTTCCGTTATCTCTTGGCTGTCCAGGGGGAGCGTCACGGCGGTGGTGAAGTAGGCCACGCGCTCCGTGACGGCGCTCTGGGAGATGCTCTGCCCCGCGTGATAGCTGTCAAAGGCGTCTCCTTCCCGGAGATAGCCCTGATAGGCCGTTTCCAGAAGCTCGGGGATATCATACAAAAGGCCCTGCTCCCGGTAATAGGTGCTGATGGCAGTTTTGGCTTTTTCACTCAGGTCGGTATTGGCCTGCAGGTTGCCGGAGGGGACCTCCGCACTCCCGTCCTCCCAGAGAAGCTCCGTGCCGTCCTCCAGGCGGTAGGACCTGTTCCAGCCGCTGTTCCACAAAACGGCCTGGGCCCCGCCGGAGAGGGGGAAAACGGTGTCCGTCCGCAGAGCCGTGATTTTTATGGTCTCCACGGGATAGGCATCGATCTCCGTGCCGTCTCCGGCGGTGATGGTCTGGGCGCGGCCCGCGGTCTCCGCCGAGACATAGACGCCCTCCGGCTGCTCCGCAGAAAATTCCTCGGCGGTGATGCCCTCCGCCAGGGCCCAGACCCAGCTCTCCTCCGACAGAAGGAAGCCCACCCGCTCCCCGGTCTCCGGCTTCACCACCAGGGCGGAGAGGGCGCCGCTTTCGTCCGTGCGGTACTCCACCACTTCCCCGGAGAGGATCTTTTCCCCGCAGCCGGAGCACAGGACAAGGCATAAAACGGCCAAAAGGAGCGCAAGTATGATCCCCCGTCTGTTCATGGCGATTCCCCCGGAAAGTTCTTTTCTCCAATGTATCATAGACCCGGTGAAAAGTCCACCGCTGTTTTTCAAGAGAATCGATTTCTAAATCGGAGAAAAATAAATTTGAAAATAGATAAACAAGAGAATTCGATGAAACGGAAAACTGAGCCTTGACAAATTGCATTATTTGCATTATAGTAAATAATGCAAGGAGGCGAGGGATATGCTGTTGCGCCTGGACTTTTCCAGTGACGTACCCATTTATCAACAGATCCGCAACCAGATCGTCCTGGGCATCGCGGACGGCCGCCTGGCACCGGGGGAGCGGCTGCCCACCATCCGGGCCCTGGCGGAGGAGAGCGGCATCAACATGATGACCGTGAGCAAGGCCTACCAGCTTTTGAAGCAGGAGGGCTATATCCACACGGACCGGCGCAGCGGCGCCACGGTTTGCCGCCGGGAGGGACACGCGGCCCCGGACGCCGCCACCCTTGCGGGACTGCGCCTGCGCCTTTCGGAGCTGCGTCTGGCCGGCCTCAGCCGGGAGGAGGCGCTTGTCCTGTGTGGGGAACTCTATGACGAGGGGGGAGAACGATGACCGGAAAAATCATTTTGTGGCTGTGCGCGCTGTGGATCGCGCCGCTGATCTATTTTATGATGCGCAATGAGACGCGCTTTAAGAAGAACTTGGCGGTGGGGGTGACGTTGCCCCAGTCCGCCCGGGAGGACGGGGAGGTCCTCTCTCTGCTCCGGCGCTTTGGGCGCCAGGAGGGGGCACTCTGCCTGGGGCTGCTGGCGGCGGGGCTTGTGTGCCTGCTCCTGCCGGTGACGATGGGAGTGAGCCTGATGCTTTTCCTCCTTTGGGTGGAGCTGTGCGTGTTCCTGCCTGCGATCCCCTATGCCCGGTGCAACCGGGCGCTGAAGGCGCTGAAGGAGCGCCGGGGCTGGCGGCCAGAACTTTGGGAGCGCACCGGAGCGGTAGCGGACCTCTCCGTGGCCGCCCAACTCCCCGGGGAGCTGGGCTTTTCCGCCTTCCTGTGGCCGCTGCTGGTGTCCCTGATTCCTCCGGCAGTGGACATCGTGCGCGGGGAGGTGCTGTACGGGCTGATACTTCTCATCGGCGCGGCGTGCGTGCTGCTGTTTTACGCCATGTACCGCTGGGCCTTCCGCCGGAAGGCGGAGGTGGTGGACGAGAACAGCCAGCGCACCGCGGCCCTCACACGGGTGCGGCGGCAGTACTGGAAGCGTATGTGGCTGTGGAGCAGCTGGGCTATGGCGGCCCTCTCCCTGGGGATGTGGCTCTGCCAGCTCCAGCCGGTGCTGGGCATGGCGGTGGTGCTGGCCGCGGCGCTGGCCCTGGGCATATATTCCATCTGGGTGGAGTTCCACATCCGCGGGCTGCAGGAGCGCCTTACCGCCGACAGCGGCACGGGCAGCTATGTGGATGAGGACGACAAGTGGATCTGGGGCATGTTTTACTATGATCCCAACGACAGCCGCCTCATCGTCAACGACCGGGTGGGCATGAACACCACAGTGAACCTGGCCCGCCGCGCCGGGCGGGGGATCGCCGTGGCGCTGGCCGTAATCCTCCTGGCCATGCCGCTCCTCGGCGTGTGGATTATCTGGGAAGAGCGGAACCCCGTTGTCCTCTCTTTGGAAGAGGGAGAATTGGTCGCCGCCCATGCCGGGAGCCGCTATGAGATCCCTTTGGAAGAGATTGCGGACGCGGCGCTCCTGGAGGAGCTGCCGGCCATCTCACGGATCGCCGGCACGGCCATGGACACCGTGGACAAGGGCCGTTACCGGGCGGAGGGCTACGGGAACGTGACCGCCTGCCTCAACCCTCAGGAGGGACCTTGGCTTCTGGTAGTCACGGCAGATGGGAGGCAATACCTGCTCTCCGCCACAGACCCGGCGGAGACGGCGGCGGTGTGGCAGGCGCTCCGGTGAAGCGGGAAGGCCGCTGTGGAAAGTCTCCCAGCGCCGCAGGAAAAGGCAGCGCGGATTTATGGATTCTTCCACTTGCAAAATGAGCGGAGGAACGGTATAATGGGGGCGAAAACAAAAGGACGCGCCCCGCAACTGACGGAAATTTGTGGGACACCACAAGGGAGCGGCGCGCGCGGCGTTGGATTGTCGACCGTCTGGGCAGCCCGGCTTTTGTGCCGGGCTGCCCTTTTTCACTTGGGAAACGATTAAGGAGGGTACACATGCAGCAGGATCTTCTGGCCTATCTCCGGGGGAACGCCTATCCCGGCCGGGGCATCGCCGCGGGCCGCGGCGCCGGCGGGCGCTACGACATGGCGGTCTACTTTATCATGGGCCGCAGCGTCAACAGCCGCAACCGGGTTTTTGAACCTACGGAGGACGGCATCCGCACCGCCCCCTACGACCCGGCCAAGCTCCAGGATCCCAGCCTGGTGATCTATCATCCGGTGCGCCGGTACAATGGCCTCCTCATCGTCACCAACGGCGACCAGACGGACACTATCCGGGACGCCCTGGCCGCGAATGGGAGCTTCCGCAGCGCCCTGGACACCCGCACCTTTGAGCCGGACGCGCCCAACTACACCCCCCGCATCTCCGCCCTCATCGACCCGGACGGCAGCTTTCAAATGGCCATCCTCAAGTCCGACGGCGGCAGCCCGGACCGCTGCGTCCGGGAATATTACGACTATGCCCCCCAGCCCGGAGAGGGGCGCTTCCTGAGCACCTATGCCCATGACGGGGCCCCCCTGCCCTCCTTTGCCGGGGCGCCTATGGAGGTGGCCCTGCCGAAACTGCCGGGACCCTGGTTCACCGCTGTTTGGCAGAGCCTGGACGCCGAAAACCGCGTCTCCCTCTTCGGCTGGAGCCGGGACCGGGAGACCGGGGAGGAGAGCTGCACCATCATCAACGGAAAGGACATCTGAAACCATGGATTCTATGACCGGCTACAAGTCCCCCTTCTCCGAGCGCTACGCAAGCCCGGAGATGCAGGCCATTTTCTCCCCTCAGTTCAAGTTCTCCACCTGGCGCAGGCTGTGGGTGGCCCTGGCCCGGGCGGAGCGGGAGCTGGGCCTGCCCATCACGGAAGAGCAGATCGCCCAGATGGAGGCCCATGTGGACGACATTGACTTTGCCACCGCCAAAGCCCGGGAGGCGGAGGTGCGCCATGACGTGATGGCCCATGTCTACGCCTACGGCAAGCAGTGCCCCCTGGCCGAGCCCATCATCCACCTGGGGGCAACCTCCTGCTATGTGGGGGACAACACGGACATTATCATCCTCCGGGAGGCCGGGCGGCTGGTGATGAAAAAGGCAGCCCAGGTCCTGCACAACCTGGCCGTCTTCGCCGAGGAATACAAGTCCCTGCCCTGTCTGGCCTACACCCACCTCCAGCCCGCCCAGCTCACCACCGTGGGCAAGCGGGCCGCCCTCTGGATGTATGAACTCCTCCGGGACATGGAGGATATGGAGTTCCAATTAGGCAGGCTCCAGCTCCTGGGCAGCAAGGGTACCACGGGCACCCAGGCCAGTTTTATGGAGCTTTTTGAAGGAGACGAGGAAAAGTGCCGCGCCCTGGAGGACAAGATCGCCAAGGCCATGGGCTTTGCCTCCTGCGTCCCCGTTTCCGGCCAGACCTATTCCCGGAAGGTGGACGCGGCCTTCCTGGCCGTGCTCAGCGGCTTTGCTCAGAGCGCGTATAAATTCTCCAACGACCTGCGCATCCTCCAGTCCTTTGAAGAGCTGGAGGAGCCCTTTGAACAGCACCAGATCGGCTCCTCCGCCATGCCCTACAAGCGCAACCCCATGCGCAGCGAACGCATCAGCTCCCTGGCCCGGTATGTGATCGTGGACAGCTTAAACCCCGCCCTCACCGCCGGGACCCAGTGGATGGAGCGGACCCTGGACGACTCGGCCAACAAGCGCGTGTCCGTGTCCGAGGCCTTTTTGGCCGTGGACGGCATTTTGGACCTCTACTGCAACGTCACCGGCGGCTTGGTGGTCTATGACCGGGTGATTCGCCGCCGTGTGATGGAAAAGCTTCCCTTCATGGCCACGGAGAACATTCTCATGGAGTCGGTGAAACGGGGCGGAAACCGCCAGGAACTCCACGAGGCCCTGCGCGCCCACAGCCACGCCGCCGCCAGGAAAGTGAAGCTGGAGGGCGGGCAGAACGACCTGCTGGAACGCATTGCCGCCGACCCGGTCTTCCCCCTTACCCGGGAGGAAATCGAAGCGGAGCTGGACCCGGCCAAGTATATTGGCCGCTGCCCCGGCCAGGTGACGGAATTTTTGAAAAACTGCGTCCGGCCCATGCTGGACAAATACTACGCCGGCGACATCGCCGCGGGATTGAAGGTGTAAGGAAATGCGCGAACTGGAACTCAAATACGGCTGCAACCCCAACCAGAAGCCCGCGCGGCTCTTCATGCCCCAGGGCGAGCTCCCCGTGGAAGTCCTGAACGGCCGGCCAGGCTATATCAACTTTATGGACGCCCTCAACAGCTGGCAGCTGGTGAAAGCCCTGAAGAAAGCCACGGGCCTTCCTGCCGCCGCCAGCTTCAAGCATGTATCCCCCGCCGGGGCGGCCCTGGGCCTCCCTCTGAGCGAGACGGACCGGCAGGTGTTCTTCACCGGGGATGGGCCCCTGAGCCCCCTGGCCTGCGCCTATGCCCGGGCCCGGGGCGCAGACCGGCTGTGTTCCTATGGGGACTGGGCGGCCCTCAGCGACGTGTGTGACGCGGACACGGCCCGGCTCCTGGTGCCGGAGGTGTCCGACGGGGTCATCGCCCCGGGTTACACCCCGGAGGCCCTGGAACTCCTGCGCGCCAAGCGCAAGGGGAACTACAACGTGGTGGCCATCGACCCGGACTATGAGCCAGCGAAGGAAGAGACGCGCCTCATTTACGGCATCGGCTTCCAGCAGGGGTATAACGATGCGGCCATCACCGGGGAATTGCTGGAGAACATCGTCACGGAGAACCGGGAACTCCCGGAGAGCGCCAAGCGCGACCTGCTCCTGAGCCTCATCACCCTCAAGTATACCCAGTCCAATTCCGTCTGCTACGCCAAGGACGGCCAGACCATCGGCGTGGGCGCGGGACAACAGAGCCGCATCCACTGCACCCGCCTGGCGGGGAACAAGGCGGATACCTGGTGGCTCCGGCGGCACCCGAAGGTCCTGGGCCTGCCGTTCCTGCCGGACGTGCGCCGGCCGGACCGGGACAACGCCATAGACAACTACCTCCTCCTGGAGGAGTGCAGCGCGGTTTTGGCAGACGGGGCGTGGCAGCGCCTCTTTACAGCGAGGCCAGAAGCCCTCACGGCCCAGGAACGGGCTGACTGGCTCAAAAAGCTCCGGGACGTGTCTTTGGGGAGCGACGCCTTCTTCCCCTTTGGGGACAATGTGGAGCGGGCCGTGCGCAGCGGCGTGGCGTACATTGCCCAGCCCGGGGGCAGCATCCGGGATGACAATGTCATTGACACCTGCAACAAATACAGCATCGTCATGGCGTTTACAGGCCTGCGCCTGTTCCATCACTGAGGAAATGCACGGAACCCCGCCCGGTTTTGCCGGGCGGGGTTCCGCTTTTTTTACGGCAACTTAATCTCCAATAGGGCCGGAACCGTTGGCAGGGCGGGAAAAAGCTGGTATACTGTTTCCTGTGAGGTGATGGAGCATGGACAAGTTTCGCCAAGGGCTGGCAGACCTGACCAAAACCCTGGCCCTCATGGGGGCGGCATTCATGGTGTGCCTGGCCCTGCGGCGATATAACACGGGCACCTATGCTTCCATGATTTTTATCCTGGCGGTATTTCTCACCGCCCGGTATACCAACGGCTATCTCTGGGGCATCGGCGCGTCCTGCCTGGGAGTGCTGGCGGTGAACTATGTGTTCACTTACCCCTATTTCGCGTTCAATTTCACCCTGACGGGCTATCCGGTGGCGGTGCTGTGCATGCTGGTGGTGTCTGTGGCCACCAGCGCCCTCACCACACAGAACAAGCGCCAGGAGGCCGCGCGGATCATTGCCGAAAAGGAAAAGACCCGCTCTAACCTTCTCCGGGCGATTTCCCACGACCTGCGTACCCCCCTCACCGGCATCCTGGGCACAGCCACGCTCCTGGAGGAGCCGGGGGAGATGCCGGAGGCCGTGCGGCGTCAGCTGGCCCGGGAGATCCGGGAGGACGCCGGCTGGCTCATCCGCATGGTGGAAAACCTTTTGACCATCACCCGGATTGATGGGGACGCCGCCGCTGGCATTGCCAAGACCGCTGAACCGGCGGAGGAAGTCCTCGCCTCCGCTGCGGCCAAGCACCGCAAGCGCTACGAAACCCCGGAGGTGCGCCTGCGCGTTCCCCAAGAGCTGCTGATGGTGCCCATGGATCCGGTTCTCATCGAGCAGGTGATTACCAACCTGCTGGAAAACGCCGCCGTCCACGCCCGGGGCGCCACGCGCATCGAGCTGCGCTTGTTCCGGGAGGGGGACACGGCGGTGGTGGAGGTGGAGGACGACGGCTGCGGCCTCTCGCCCGCGCAGCTCCACAATGTGTTTTCCGGCTTTGCACAGAACCGCTACGCTGAGGACGCGGACAAGCGCCGGGGCATGGGCATCGGCCTTTCCGTCTGCTACACTATCATCCGTGCCCACGGCGGCAGCTTCTCCGCCCGGAACGTCCCGGAGGGCGGCGCCGTCTTCCGTTTCTCCCTGCCCCTGGGGGAGGAAGAGACCAATTCCAGGGCATAACGCAATCCACAAACAGGTATCTGGAACGCCAGGAGGTCGAATATATGAGCAATGCTTATACCATTTTGCTGGTGGAGGACGATCGGAGCATCGTCAACTTCATCCGTGCGGCCCTGACCAATGCGGGCTATCGGGTCCTGGTGGCCCGGAGCGGCGGGGAGGCAGGGCTGATGATCACCTCCTACCGCCCAGACCTGATCCTCCTGGATCTGGGTCTGCCGGATATGGATGGGCTGGACATCATCCGCCAGATCCGCCAGAAGAGCCAGACCCCCGTGATCGTGGTCTCCGCCCGCTCCCGTGAACAGGAGAAGGTGGAGGCCCTGGACCTGGGGGCGGATGACTATGTGACCAAACCCTTCGGCACCGAGGAGCTTCTGGCCCGGGTGCGCACCGCCATCCGCCATGTGGTCTCCCGGACCACGGAGCTGGAGGTGGCCCGGGACGGCCGTTTCACCACCGGCGCCCTCACGGTGGATTTCCGGAAGAGGCGGGTGTATGTGGAGGGGGAAGACGCCGGACTCACCAAGAATGAGTACAATCTGGTGGCCCTCCTGGCCCGGTACGCCGGGCGGGTGCTCACCTATGACTACCTCCTCAAGTGCATCTGGGGGGACGAGAGCCGGGGAAACAACCAGATACTCCGGGTGAACATGGCCAATATCCGCCGGAAAATCGAAAAGGACCCGGCAGATCCGGTGTATATTTTCACGGAGATCGGTGTGGGCTACCGTATGGCCGACGGCACCGGCGACGTGCCGGAGAAAAGCGCGGGGATATCCGGATAGCAGAAGGTCCCTGCCGGGAAAAGCGTCTGCCGCCCTCTGACGATGGGGCGGCAGGCGCTTTTTTCACGCGCGGGATGGGAGGCGGTCCCGTGCCGCCAGCATGTCCGGATCCCTGTGGTTCCCTGGAATACGGGAGTACCTCTTTTCCCACGCGCTGAAAAGTCTGCAAATTAAAAGTCAATAGGGAAATGAAGAGAAATTGAGGAGGGAAAAAGGACATGCCAAAAGCGGCCAGCGGGTAGAGAGCGCTGGCCGGATGGGAAAATATATAGCCGAGGGAGGCGCCCCGCCTCCTTTTTCCTGTGAGGCAGGGGCGTAGGCTTACTTGATTTCAACTTGGTATGCCTCGGCGGTGTCCCTGGGAGAGAGGATGTCCTGCCAGCGTCTGCGGCGGGAAACGCAGTCCTCATAGACCTGGAGCACGTCGGCGGCAAAACGCGCGCTGCCATAGCGCAGGGCCAGGGCCTGGGCGTTCTGGCCCAGCCGTGCCCGGAGGGCGTCGTCCTCCAGGAAGCACCGGAGCTGCCGGGCGAAATCCGCATAGGTCTCGTACTGGGCGCCGGTGTAGCCCTCCAGGACGATGTCCCGGATGCAGGGGTCCCGGCGGCAGAGGGCGGGCAGTCCGCTGGCCAGGGCCTCGATATAGGTGATGCCCTGGGTCTCGCTCACCGAGGCGCACAGGAACAGGTCTCCCATCTGGTAATAGAAGGGTACCTGTTCCGGGGGCACCATCCCGGAAAAGAAGATTTTTTCCCGCCCGGGCAGGGCGGCGGCCTGGGCGCGGAGGTCCTCCAGGGCGGGGCCGCCCCCGGCGATAAGCAGGCTGCACGCTTCCGGAGCGGCGCGGCTGAAGTACTCCAGAAGCTCCCCGCAGTTTTTCTCCGGGGCCAGGCGGCCCAGGTAGACGCACAACCGGTCCCCCTCCGGGATACCCAGGCGGCGGCGCTCCTCCCGAAGGGCTTCGCTGTCATACCGCTTCTGGAACCGGTCCAGCTGGATGCCCGTGGGGATGACGGCCAGCTCCACCTGGATGCCATAACTCCGCAAAAGTTCTGCGATTTTCTGGGTGGGGACGATGACTGTCTCCGCCCGGCAGCAGGAGTAGCGGGAGATGAACTCCGCGACCCGCTTGCCGATGTGGAGCAGCCGGTCCCCCGGTATGTAGTGGGTATAGTCCTCGTACACCGTGTGGTAGGTGTGGACAATGGGCACATCCAGCCGCCGGGCCAGGTATCGGGCGAACTGGAAACTGCTGAACTCACACTGGGTGTGAATGATGTCCGGCCCCCAGGCGCAGATCTCGTTGAAATACCGGTGCCGGGGCACCACGGAGAGGCGGGTGCCGGGATAGATGCGGCTGGTGCTTACAGAGGGCATATAGTATGTGTCCCTGCTCTCCGAGGTTTGCAGATGGGGGGAGAGGGTGAGGACCTTTACCTCATGCCCCAGGCGGCGCAGCTCCTTTTCCAGGTTCAGTACGGAGGTGACGACGCCGTTGATCTGGGGCTTGTACAGGTCGGTGGTAATCAGGATCTTCATAGTCTGTCTGTCCTTTTGTCTGTTCCTTTGTGGTAAGGGTGGAAGGCGCGGCCCGCTACAGCAGTTTCCGGTAATAGAGGCCCCCGGTCCGGGGAAAGTCCGGCGCCTCCCGGCGGGCAAAGCGCCCGGCGATGTCCCGGCAGCGGGCGGAGGATTCCTGGGTGAAATACAGTGTGACGAAATCCGCCCCGGCGATGGGCTGGTGGGCGATGTACAAAGGCGTGGAGTTATAGAGCACGGTGTATTTCCGCCGGTGACAGGCCAGACGGAAGCGCTTGCCCATCCGGTCCGTGAGCGTGCTTTCCCCCGTACAGCCCTTGGGGCAGCCCCGGTCCCCAGCATTGGGACAGGCCCGCATGGTCATCAGGGGCAGGTAGCCATAGCCCAGAATGCCCCTGGGCAGAGTACCGCCCAGGGATTTCAGCTCGTCCATGGCCAGTTCAAAGCTCACGGTAAGGTCCTGGAGGCCCAGACGGGCGTATTCTTCCAGGGCTAGGCTGTTGAGCACGTTGAGCTCCGGCCCGCCGTGAAGGGCAAAACCCAGCTCCCGGGCCAGGGCCAGGGTACCGGCGTTGGAGACATAGGCCGCGGCCAGACCCGCCTGGCGGAGTCCGGTCAGCAGCCGGGTGAGGGAGGCCGTGTCCTGGGGATAGCACATACGGGGCAGTTCCCCAATGAGACAGTGGGGATATTTCTCAATCAGAGAGATATTATCTTGAATTTCTTCTATAGGGAGAATGATTTTTTCAAACAGACTCTCTGCCCCGGGCCAGAGCTGATCCGCCCGGGCAAAGCGGCCCCGGAGCGGAACCTCCCCCGCCGCCCCATGGGGCGGGAGCTCCGGCTGAGGCAGTTCCCGGAAAGGGAGAGGGCGCGGCGCCTCCCGCCGGGCGAGCAGGGCATCCAACGCCTCCCGGCGCATGCGGTTGAGTTCCTGCATGGACAGCGCAAGGCCGTCCTCCAGCTGGAGGGAGAATTTCCCCGCCAGGAAGGGGGTGCCGCCGGTTTTGGACAGGGCCTGCTCTACGGCGGCTGCGCCGGTGGCACGGGTCCGGGCCCGCTCCGGTACCGCGCCGGAGACGGAGACGGCGTGTCTCCCGTCTGTGACCGTGAGGGCGGCGGGACAACCGGCGGTGAGAGCAAATGCCATGTCCACCGGGACAGTCTGGGCCTCCTTCCGGTAGAGCCCGGCCAGGCGGGGGAGTACTTCTTTGGCGGCGGCGACGTCCTCCTTCC
>CALWOS010000122.1 GCA_944383185.1 uncultured Oscillospiraceae bacterium | reverse complement strand
TTTCTTTGTGGAACTTCCCCATTTTGGGGAAAAGCGCCTGTGGCAAGTTGCCCACGCAGCGGACGGGAAACAGGGCCGTTGGGACAAAAAATGTCCCTCCATGATAGCCGCCCGGCCACCATAGAGGGACGCTTTTGTGGGAAATCGGGAAACAAAACCTTAAAGCGACCTCTAACAGTTGTGCTTTTTTTAACAGAAAATCCGCGCCCCGCGCGCTTCCCATGGAAACGCGCGGGGCGCGGATTTTGCACATCAAAATTGGCCCCTTGTGCAAAGGGGGCTGCCGGCGGAACCGGCTGGGGGATTGCCTGTTTCAGCCGGCTTCCTGGCCGGCTGAGGGCGGCGGGTTTTCAGGGATATAAGAACACCTGGAGCTCAAACTGGGACTGCACATAGGCGCCGAGGGCGTCATCCAGGTTGTCATCGGACTCGTTGGCGATCACCATGTGCTCTCCCTGGAGCTTTTCCAATATCTCCAACAGGGGCGTGAGGTCCGCGCCGGGGGAAAGGATGCGGCAGCGGTAACAGAGGTAAGTTCCTGCCGGGAGCTCCCGGACTGCCGGGATATCCCGTTCCGGGCGGCGTCCCAGCATATAATAGTAGTTCTCCGGGCGTACCTGCCCTTCCAGGAGGGCGGCGTAGTCCAGCGTGTAGCCGGCCCGCCGCAGGAAGAACAGGTCCCGGTATTCCTTGCGGTTCTTCTGCCCCATCAGCCGGAAGCCCGCCGTCCGCAAAATGGGCTCCCCGGGCCGGTAGGGCTCGGAGAACACGTAGCGCGCCTGTTCCCGGGTGAGGTACGGCAGCTCCGGCAGTGCCGCCTCCCGGCTGCTGCCGCGGTAGAGCTTCAGGTAATAGTCCACAGCGTCCCGGAGCATTTCCAGCTTCCGGATCTCCCCATCCAGCTCCTGGCTGCGCTGGGAGAGGTGGCGCACCAAGGTCTGGGCCGAGGTGTCCGAGAGGATCTCCCGGATCTGATCCAGCTTGAAGCCCAGAAGCTGGAGGTGCCGGATCCAGTCCAGGGTGAACAGCTGCAGATAGGAGTAAAGGCGGTAGCCCGTCTGGTCGTTTACCGCTTCGGGCCGCACCAGGCCGATCTTGTCATAATACCGCAGGGCGTGGCTGGACAGGCCCGTCAGCGCGGATATCTCTCCAATGGTAAAGTGTTCTTTCAAGGCGCTTACCTCCCCTCACGGCGGCGGTTCCAGACGAAACGGGGCGAGATTAGTTTTTCCCGCCCTTGAGGTGTTTCATGCGCTGGCTGTGGTCCAGGATGCGCTTGCGCAGGCGGAGGGACTTGGGGGTGATCTCCAGCAGCTCGTCGTCCGCCAGGAACTCCAGACACTGCTCCAGGCTCATCTGCCGGGGCGGGGTGAGGCGCAGGGCCTCGTCGCTGCCCGCGGCGCGCATGTTGGTCAGCTGCTTGCGCTTGCAGACGTTTACGGCGATGTCCTCCTGCTTGGGGGACACGCCAACCACCATGCCCCCGTACACCTGGGTGCCCGGGCCGATGAACAGCGCGCCCCGCTCCTGGGCGGCGAAGAGGCCGTAGGCCACCGCTTCTCCGGTTTCAAAGGCGATGAGGGAGCCGGTGCTCCGCCGGGAGAGGCCGCCTTTGAAGGGGGCATAGCTGTCAAAGACGCTGGCCATGATGCCCTCGCCCTTGGTGTCGGTCAAAAACTCGTTCCGGTAGCCGAACAGGCCCCGGGCGGGCACCAGAAACTCCACCTTCATCCGGCTGCCCACGGGGGTCATCTCCAGCATCTCGCCCTTTCGGGCGCCCAGCTTCTCGATGACGGCGCCCACGCTCTCCTGGGGCACGTCCACCACCAGGCGCTCCATGGGTTCGCACTGGACGCCGTCGATTTCCCGGTACAGGACACGGGGCGGGCTCACCTGGAACTCGTACCCCTCCCGGCGCATGGTCTCCATGAGGATGCTCAGGTGCATCTCGCCCCGGCCGGCCACGTTGAAGCTGTCCGTGGAGCCCGGCACCTCGCTGACCCGGAGGGACATGTCCTTGATGGTCTCCCGGAACAGCCGGTCCCGGAGGTTCCGGGAAGTGACGTATTTCCCTTCCCGCCCGGCAAAGGGGCTGTCGTTCACAGAGAAGGTCATCTCCATGGTGGGGGCGGAGATTTTCACAAAGGGCAGGGCCTCCGCGTGGCCCGCGGCGCAGATGGTGTCGCCGATGGCGATGTCCCCGATGCCGCTCATGGCGATGATCTCCCCGGCCTCCGCCTGGGTCACCGGCGTGCGGCTGAGGCCCTCGAAGGTATAGAGGCTCACGGCCTTGGCCTTCTCCGGGGCCTTGTCCGGGTCATGGTAGTTGCACACGGCGATTTCCTGGTTTTGCTGGATGGCGCCCCGCTCGATGCGTCCGATGGCAATGCGTCCCACAAAGTCGTTGTAGTCCAGGGAGGACACCAGCAGCTGGAAGGGGGCGGCTGTGTCCTGCTTGGGAGCGGGGATATATTCCAATATGGTGTCGAAGAGGGGCTTTAAGTCCTTTCCCGGGACCTCCGGGGAGTAGGAAGCGGTGCCCTGGCGGCCGGAGCAGAAGAGCATGGGGCTGTCCAGCTGCTCGTCCGTGGCGTCCAGATCCATCAAAAGCTCCAGCACCTCGTCCACCACTTCGTGGACCCGCTGGTCCGGCCGGTCAATCTTGTTCACCACCAC
>CALWOS010000121.1 GCA_944383185.1 uncultured Oscillospiraceae bacterium | reverse complement strand
ATGCGATGATGATTGCTTACATCGAACCGTCGTGCTGTTTCACTGTAACTCAGCTTTTCCTCCTGCATGGTTTCAATCACCTGTTTCTTGAATTCAGGCGTGTAGCGTTTGTTTGGTGTTCCTTTTGGCATAGCAAAGCACCCCACTTGTTATTCAGTATACCATACTGTCTAACAAATGGGGTGCTGTTCATTTCAGGCGGGCCATTTTGCGTGATAAAGAAAGCTGTGTCCCAACATGGGACGGGGCTGCGCTCCCTTTTAAGCGTCGGTGGCGGAGATCAGGCCGTAGCCGCCGTTTTTCCGGCGGTAGACCACAGAGAAGGCGTCATCGTCCTCCTGGTTCTTGAACGCGAAAAACTCGTGCTCCAAAAGGTTCATCTGGAGGATGGCCTCTTCCGGGGTCATGGGCTTGATGGAAAAGCGCTTGGTGCGGACGATGGGGAAGCTGTCATCGTCCTCTTCCTCGGTCTCTGCGGCGAAAATGTCCGGCTTCACCTCCCGCTCCAGGGCGCCCTCGCGCAGGCGTTTTTCCAGACGGGTCTTGTGCTTGCGGATCTGCCGCTCAATGGCGGCGCAGGCGGAGTCGATGGAGGCTGCCATGTCGCTGGTGAGCTCACTGACGCGATAGAACATGCCGTTGTTGAACAGGGTCACTTCCGCGCGGTAGCGGCCCCGCTCCTCGCTGAAAGTGACGGTGGCCTCCGTTTCGGTCCGGAAAAACTTGTCCAGCTTGCCGATCTTCCGCTCGGCATAGGCCTTCAGCTCATCGGACACCTTCAGCTTTTTTTCGGTAAAGGTAAACTTCATGTTCTCAAGTCACTCCTTCCGGTGATTTCGTTCCGGTGCCTGGGGTATCACCATCTTTATCTTACCATGGATTTATGAACTTTCCTAGGGGAAACGATGAAAATATTTTTCAGATTTTACGCCACATCGGAACTTATCGTACACTCTGGAAGGGCATTGCGCAGATCCTGGATCTGGTCCGGAGTAAGGTTGGTGTTTTCCAGCTTGAGGGTTTTGAGTTTGGTAAGGCCCTTCAGGCATTCCACGTCAAAAATGCTGTTGCCGGAGAGGTCCAGGTAGGTCAGCTCCGTGAGGGAGGAGAGGGCCTCCACCTGGGTGAGGCCGCAGTAGGCCGCGCTCAGGGTCTGGAGCTGCGTCAGGCCCGACAGGCCGCTGAGGTCTATCAGGTTGTAGTTCCGGTCCAGGTATAGGGCCCGGAGCCCGGTGAGCCCCGAAAAGGCGGCAGAGCCTGCCAGCTGGTGGTCCCGGAGGGAGAGCGTCTCCAGCCCGGTCAGGCCGCTGAGGGCCGAGATGCCGGAAATGCCGTTGCCGTCCAGGCCCAGGCTGCGCAGGGCGGAAAGGCCCGAGAGGGGGGAGAGGTCCGTCACACTGTTGCCCGAGAGCTCCAGCTTTGTCAGGGCCGTGAAGGCCTCCAGGCCGGAGAGGGTGCGGATCCCCGCCTGGGGCGCGGAGATCTCCGTGGCGTCCGCCGTGTAAGTGACGCCGCCCAGGGTAATGGAGGTCAGGGCATTGTCTGTCACCCGGCAGTTGGGCAGGGCGCTTTTCAGAGATGTTACGGCCGAAGCGGTGAGGGCGCTGTTATGTTCCAGATTCAGCTCCTCCAGCCCCACCAGGACCCGGAGCGTGGCAAGGTCCCCGTCTTCCAGCCCGGCGTTTTTGAGCCCCAGGCGCCGCAGGGATGTGAGCGAGGCGAGAGGCGAGAGGCTCTCCGGCGCCGTGCCGTTGAGCCAGAGTTCTTCCACGGCGGTCAGGGACGAAAGGGCGGAGAGGCTGGTCACGGCGGTGTTGTCCAGATCCAGGTAACGCAGCCGCCAGAGCCCGGAGAGGGACGAAAGGCTCCCCAGGGGGTTGTCCGCCAGGTTGAGCCATTCCAACGTGGCGCACGCCGCCAGAGGGGAGAGGTCCGAAATGGCGTTTCCAGAGAGATCCAGGGTTTTGAGGGCCGTACATTTCTCCAATTCAGAGATATCTGTGAGGGAAAGGCCCGAGAGGTCCAGCTCTTCCACGTCCGCCGGGAAGGTGACGCCTCCCAGGGTGAGCTCCTCCGCCTGGGCCTCGTCGCTCAGGACGCGGCAGCGGGGCAGGGCCTCCTCCAGCTCCGAAAGCTGGGTCTCCGTGATGGGGATGCCCCGGATGTACAGCGTGGTGAGTCCCGTGAGTTCCAAGAGGGGGGAAAAGTCCTCTATGCCCGTATTGTTGTCCAGGTCCAGGGTGCGCAGCCCCGTCAGCTCAGCAAGGGGCGTGAGGTCGGAGATGCTGTTGTCCGCCAGGTACAGGGCCGTGAGTTCCGTGAGGCCGCGCAAAAAGTCCAGAGAGGCGATGGCGTTTCCGGAGAGGTCCAGGGTCTGGAGCGCTTTAAGCTGGGACAGCCCCTCCAGGTCGGCGGCGGTGAGGCCCCGGTCCGAGAGAACCAGGCTCTCCGCCTTTTTGGAGACGGACTCTCCGGCGATGGTCACCATGCCGCCGTCGCGCTTTTCCTCTTTGAGTTCTTCCAGGCGCTGGGACACGGCCTCGCTGTCCAGATGGAGTGCAGCGTCATAAAGCACTTCCATGGCCCGGTCCAGATCCCCCAGGCCGGTATCGTACACCTCGCTGAGCAGGAGGTAGGCCTCCTCCGTGGCCCGGATTTCCAGCGCCGCTTCCAGGGCCTCCACCGCCCCGGCATAGTCCCCGGCGGCGTAGCGTTGCTGGCCCTGGGTAAAGAAACTGTCGTAGCGCCCGTCCTGGACACAGCCGTGGAGCAGCACGCCCGCCGCCAGGAGAACCAGGAGCGCCGCCGCCAGGATGGCCGCGGCCTTTTTCGGGTGGGAGCGTATCCACTGTACCATGCCCATGTTTCCTCCGTTTCCCCCGGGCCGCGCACCGCGGCCCGGGGGCTCTTTTGCAATTGCGATAATGCTTTATTATATCTCGAATCGGCCTCTTCCGTCAATCCCCGGCCAGAGCGGAGCGGTAGTACTCCAGGTTCCGCCGCAGGCGCGCGTCCTCCGGGGCCAGGGCCGCGGCGTGGGCGCCCAGGGCAGCGGCCTTTTCATAAAGGCCCAGATGCCAGCAGGCCAGGGCCCCCAAATCCCAGGGGGCGCTGCCCCAGCTCTCCGCCTCGGTGATATAGGTCCGGGGCCGGGTGCGGATGGAACGGCAGCGCTCCGTCGCCCAAAGCAGCCCCGCCCAGTCCTTTTTCTCATAGAGCCAGCGGGCGTAGTCCAGCCAAGGCTCCCGGAGCCAGGGGGCCTCCGCCGCGGCCCGGAGGAACCAGCTCTCCGCCTCGCTGGGGCGGACGTGGGCGGCAGACTTGGCAATATACCGGAGGGAGGCGCAGCGCTCATCCCGCCATACCGCCCGGGGCAGGGCCAGATGCCGCTGGAGGGTCTGGATGCATTTCTCCCACATGCCGTAGAAGTAATATTCCCGGCCCAGATAGTGGAGGTTCCGGTCATCCTCCGGATCCTCGGCCACGGAGAGCTCCAGGAGCGGGAGATATTGGCCCCGGCTCTTGTTGGGATCCGGGTGGTGATCCAGGCACATCCCCGGCACCTCTGCCCGGACGGGACGGCCGGGGCCCTGCCAGGTCAGGACTTCATGAACCGGGTGGGTCCAGCGGAAGCCCTCCCGGCAGTGGACGTTGTCGATCCAGAACACATGCCCCTCGCGGCCCTCGGGAGTGAAGCTCCACACATAGCGGTAGGCGTACTGCTCCACCTCCGGCCGCCAGGCCGACTCCAGGGCCGCCCGCCAGCCCGGGCGGAATACCTCGTCCAGATCCGTGCACACGCACACATCCACATCCTCCGGCACCAGCTCCAGCGAGCGGTTCCGGGCGACGTCAAAGCGCCAGGGGTCGATTTTCTCGCAGGCCACCCGGGCCCCCAGCTCCCGGAGCAGTTCCGGCGTGCCGTCCTCGGAGCCGGTGTCCAGGACGTATACGGCATCCGCCTCGGCCATGGACTCCATCCAGCGCCGGGCAAAGGCGGCCTCGTTTTTGCATATGGCATATACCGCGATCCTGATGGGCATGCGTCCCCTCCTCTCTTTTTCCCAGTTTACAGCAGATGCTCCACAACCATGGCCGTGCTGGAATAGTTCACGCCGCCGCTGCCGCACACCAGGCGCAGCAGCCCGCCCACGCCGGTGCGCACCTGGACCAGGGCTGTACCGGAGAGGTGGGTCTGCTCCTCCGCGCCGCCCAGCGACGCCTGGATCCGGGATCCCGCCAGAGGCGCGCCGTCCAGCTGCAGGTACAGACTGGCCTCCACGGGGACGGTCCCGCCCGCGGGCGTGGCCACGGTCTGATAGCTCACCCGGTAGAAGCCCGGCGCCAGCAGGAAGTCCGAGCCGCTCTGGGTCCGGCGTACAGAGGTGCCCAGGGTGGCCAGGTCGGTGTCAAAACGCAGCGCGTCCGCCTCCGGGGCCTGGGGCTGGGTGCTCTCGGTGAACAGGGCGGAGCGGATGCCCGCGCCGGAAGGTCCGGTGGGGCCAGTAGGCCCGGTGGGGCCGGTTGCACCCTCGGGCCCGGTGGGACCCGTCGCGCCCGTGCCCTCGGGGCCGGTAGGCCCGGTGGGGCCTTCAGGGCCGGTGGGACCAGTGGGGCCGGTTGCCCCGGTGCCCTCGGGCCCAGTGGGGCCGGTCGGTCCGGTGGGGCCGGTTGCGCCCTCGGGACCGGTGGGACCCGTCGCCCCGGTACCGGCAGGCCCGGTAGGCCCAGTTGCACCTTCAGGGCCAGTAGGCCCGGTGGGACCGGTTGCGCCGGTACCCTCGGGTCCGGTTGGGCCGGTGGGGCCGGTTGCGCCTTCGGGGCCGGTGGGGCCTGTCGCGCCCGTGCCCTCGGGGCCGGTCGGTCCGGTGGGGCCTTCAGGGCCAGTGGGACCCGTGGGGCCGGTTGCCCCGGTGCCGGCAGGCCCGGTAGGCCCGGTTGCGCCCGCCGCGCCGGCAGGTCCGGTGGGTCCTGTGGCACCTGTGGCACCTGTGATTCCCTGAGAGCCCGTGGGTCCGGTCGGGCCAGTGGGGCCGGTTGCTCCGGTGGGCCCCGTGACGGTCACCAAGTCAAAGTCCGGGGACGTACCGGGCGTACCGGTGGGATTGCTCCGGTTGGTAAGGTACAGCGCTCCATTATAGAAGAGCAGCGTGTCGATGGGATAGTCTGTCTCGGGGGAGAATTCCGTCACCGTGTCCAGTCCCGCGCCAATGGGGCCTGTGGGGCCAGTAGGTCCGGTAGGCCCTGTGGGGCCAGTGGGGCCGGTTGCTCCTGTGACTCCCTGGAGCCCAGCAGGTCCGGTCGGGCCCGTGGGGCCGGTGGGACCAGTTGCCCCCGTGGCGCCGGCGGCTCCCGCGATCCCCTGAGGGCCGGTGGGGCCAGTTACCCCTGGTACGCCTTGAGGCCCGGTGGGGCCGGTTGCTCCCGTAGCGCCGATGGGGCCGGTGACCCCCGCGGCTCCCGTGGGCCCGGTGGGCCCAGTAGGCCCGGGGATGCCCTGGGGCCCCACAGGTCCTACCGGCCCGGTGGGGCCGATGATCCCGCTGGGGCAGCAGCAGCAGGCGCTGCCCTCGCTGCAGAAGTTCCCCGCGCGGGTGACCTTTGTTGTATCACAGTAGCCGGAGTTGTTGCCCCGGCTGCAGCAGGATTTTGCCATATTTCAGCCTCCTTACCGTTTGATGAAGGCCGCAGAGCCTCCACGCCCATGGTATGCGCCCCCAGGAGAAAATGTGTCGCGCTGGGCCAGCGTTTAGGCGGCGGCACAAAAAAAGCCGGAACAGCTTCTTGCTGTTCCGGCTTTTGAAAACATGGCGCGGCGGCCCGCCTCATTTTTTGCCGATGTAGAGGAGCTGAGTGCAGCGCTGGATACCGTCGCGTTCCACCTGGGCCACAATGGCCTTGGCTTCTGCCAAAAGCTCCGGATAGTCCGGGCGGTCCGAGAGCTTTTCCACCCGCTCGATAAGCTTGGGGGTTTTGGAGGCCAGCTTCTTGTCCATCTCCGGAGGCTCGGTGAACTCCACGGTGCGCACGTCCTTCAGAGGCAGCCGGGCGCAGATGGCCACGATCTCGTCCTTTTTCCAGGTGGGGATCTGATAGTCCGAGCCGGTGATCATATCCAGCTTGGCCTCAAAGCTGTGCTGGGCAAAGTGGGCCTGCTGGGCCTTGTTCTGGTTGTCGGAAAACATCTCGTTCACCACGAAATAACCCCCGGGCTTGAGCACCCGGTACATCTCGTCCAGAACCTTGTTGTAGTCCTCGATGTGGTGCAGGGTGTTGGAGATGGCCACCAGGGCGAAGCTGCCGTCCGGATAGGCAAGGTGCGCGCCCTCCCCCACGGCGAATTCCACTCCGGCGTCCGGGAACTTCTCCCGGGCCTGGGTCACGGTCTTTTCCGAGCAATCCAGGCCGATGACCTTCTCCCCGGCGGGGACGGCCTGGCGCAGGCGCAGGGCAAATTCCCCAAAACGGGTACCCACATCCAGGGCCGGCCCGTCGGGCAGATCCGGGAACAGGGCTTTCCAATCTGGCAGCATGATGCAAGACTCCTTTATTTCAGAAAATAGTTTTCTTTATTGGATATAATGGGCGCCGATACTCTCTTTTCGAGACATGGCGCTTTGTACAATGGCCTGGGACGTGCACAGCAGGCTGCGGAGCTCCAGCCAGGAGCGGAGCTTTTCCGGCCGGGCACGGCGGAGGGAAGCCTCCATCTCCCCCAGTTCGGCAAGGAGCCCGGGGAGGGCCGCGGCGGAGCGGACCACGGAGGCGTCCTCCCACATCCGGCGGCGCAGCCGTTCCCGAAGTGGCAGAAGATCCTCGGTTCCCTGTTCCGGCAGTTCCCCCAGAAGGGCGGAGAGGGCGGCGGCATCCGCCGCCGGTGCGGAGGCGCCGGCGGCAAAGGCCGCGGCGCTTTTCCCCGCGATGGGGCCAAAGAGAGCGCACTCGGTGAGAGCGCTGCCCGCCAGGCGGTTGGCCCCGTGGAGCCCGCCGGTGACCTCCCCGCAGGCGAAAAGGCCGGGCATTTCCGTGGCGCAGTCGGTGCGCAGGGGCACGCCGCCCATGGAAAAGTGGGCCACGGGGGTGAGCTCCATGGGCTCTCCCGGAAAGTTCCGGTACATGGCGAAGATCCGGGGGCACTCCCGCTCCAGGTAGGCCATGTCGCAGTCCGTGAGATCCAGGAACACCCGCCCCTGGCCATACATGGCCCGGGCCAGGACGTTGCGGTTTTCCAGCTCCTTCATGGGATAGCGCTCCATGAAGCGCTCCCCCTTCTCGTTCCGGAACACGGCCCCGTGTTCAAAGAGGTCTGGGAAAATGTCCGCCACCTGGGGGCGGAAGATGCGGTAGGGATAGAACTGGAAAAACTCCATGTCCCGTAAGGGCAGCCCTGCCCGGCGGGCCATGGCGTAACCGTCCCCGGTGATGTCCAGGGTGTTGCTGGTGCGGGCATAGACCCGCCCCGCGCCTCCGGCGGCCAGGACTACGGCGGCGGCGGGCCGGTAGAAAATGGCGCCTCCTTTTTCCGTGAGGACGCCGGCCACGGCCCCGTCCGGCGCTTTCACCAGGTCGAAGGCCGTCTCCCCCTCCTGGAGCTCCACTCCCGGATCCCGGCGGAGCAGCGCCCCCAGGTATCGGGTCAAGTGGATGCCCAGCTTGGGCTGGCAGCAGGCCAGGTAAGGCCAGTCCTTCCCGCCTTCAGGCAGGCAGCGCAGCTCCAGGGGCGCGTGAAGCTCCTCCTTCACCGCCCGGACAGCCCGGGCGCCGTTTTGGACATAGAAGGCCCCGATCTCCGGGTCCGCCACCCCGGCGGCAGAGGCGGTGAAGCGGCGGCGGTAGTCCTCCCGGAGCCCCGGCGCCTCCGGGGCGAAGCGGTGGACGGACATGGCCACGGCGCTGTTGCCGGAGTTGCCCACCTTCCCCTTGCTCACCACGGTCACGGGCTGTCCCGCCCGGCGGACGGCGAGGGCGGCGTACATTCCTGCCAGCCCCCCGCCGATGACCAATACCGGCACGGCGGGCAAAGTTTGATACTCCATGGCGCTCACCTCTCTTTTTAAGAGAAAATAAATAAAATCATTCTCCTATTCAGAAGCAAAGCCCTGCCCTTTCAAAAAAGGCAGGGCTTCCCAATTGCCAAAAACCTCTGGAGAATTCGCTGCCGTAAGCCGCGAACATAGTGCAATCCGTTTTTTCCGGGGACATGAGCCACGGAAAAAACACTTCTCGCGGAG
>CALWOS010000120.1 GCA_944383185.1 uncultured Oscillospiraceae bacterium | reverse complement strand
GCCGCTCCAGAAGGTACGCGTCGCCAAACAGGGACTGGGTCAGCTCGTCCGGGGACTGGCTGTCCCGGTGGATCTGGATGGCCAGGAGCTGTTTCTGGTAGTTCCACTCGTAAAGGGCCTTGCTCTCGTCCAGGCCCTCATAGCACTGCAGGCGCACCAGCTCCCGGTCCAAAGCCGCGGCCATGACCTTGGCGATCTCCGTCTTTCCCACGCCGGCAGCCCCCTCGATGAGCAGGGGGCGCCCCAGCTTCAGGGTCACCAGAAGGGTGGTGATCAGGGCGTCGTCATAGATATAATGGGCCGCGTCCAGCTTGGCCCGCAAAGTAGCTTCGTCCATGTTTTCCTCCGTCATTTCGTATTCTCGCCTGGCGGCGTTCCCGCCCGTCAGCACAGGAAGGGCCACCGGGGCGGCTCCGTCCCGGTGGCTTCCAAAACGCGCACGGCACGCCCGCAGAGGGCCTCCGCCGCCGCATGGCTTGCTTTTGAGTATAACATGTCCCGCCCGTTTGGGCAACCAAGGATTTTGCGCAGTTCCCTGTGGGCGGGAGGCCGGACAAAAAAATTCGCCCCGGGACGGCTGTCCCGGGGCGAAGGGTTCGTTATGCGCCCAGATAGGCGGCCTTGACGGCCTCGTTGGTAAGGAGCTCCTGGCCAGGGCCGGAGAGGGTGATGCGCCCCGTCTCCATGACATAGCCCATATCCGCAGCCTGGAGCGCCATGTTGGCGTTCTGCTCGATGAGCAGGATGGTGACGCCCTGCTTGTGGATCTCCCGGATGATGTCGAAGATGCCCCGGACGATCAACGGGGCGAGGCCCAGGGAGGGCTCATCCATCATGATGAGTTTGGGGCGGCTCATCAGCGCCCGGCCCACGGCCAGCATCTGCTGCTCGCCGCCGGAGAGCGTGCCGCCGGCCTGCCAGTGGCGTTCCTTCAGGCGGGGGAAGAGATCATACACCCAGTTCAGGTCGTCGGTCAGGTCGTCCTTGCGCATATAGGCGCCGATCTTCAGGTTTTCCAGCACTGTCAGGTCCGGAAAGATCTTCCGCCCTTCCGGCACCAGGGTGATGCCCTTTTTCACGATGGAGGTGGGGTCCTTGCCGGTGATGTCCTCCCCCATGAATTCCACCCTGCCCCCGGCGGGCTTCACCAGCCCGGCGATGGTGCGCAGCGTGGTGGATTTACCCGCGCCGTTGGCGCCGATGAGGGTGACGACTTCTCCCTCCGGCACTTCCAGAGAAATACCCTTGACGGCCTCGATGCCGCCGTAGTTCACTTTCAGATCCGTGATCTTAAGCATCCTCAACCACCCCCAGATATGCGTCGATGACCCGCTGGTTGGCCTGGACCTCCGCGGGCGTGCCCTGGGCGATCAGGGAACCGAAGTCCAGGACGTAGATCCGCTCGGAAATGCGCATGACCAAATCCATGTGGTGCTCGATCATGAACACGGTGAGCTGGTGGCGATCCCGGATCTCATGGATAAACTCCGTCAGCTCCAGGGTCTCCTGGGGGTTCATGCCCGCGGCGGGCTCGTCCAGGAGGAGGAGCTTGGGGCTGGTGGCCAGGGCCCGGGCGATTTCCAGGCGGCGCTGGATGCCGTACGGAAGGGAACCGGCGACCTCGTCTTTGAGGTGCTCCAGGTTCTGCTCTTGCAAGAGCTCCATGGTCTCCTCCCGCATGCGCTTTTCCTCCGCCCGGTTGAGGCGGAAGGTGGCGGTAAAGAAGTTCTGTTTGGCGCGCATGTGCTTGGCGGTGAGGACGTTTTCAAACACCGTCATGCTCCGCCACAGGCGGATATTCTGGAAGGTCCGGGCGATGCCCAGATGGGTGATCTTGTCCGGCGTGGGAGAGAGCACATGGCCCTGGTATTTGTCGGCGTTGGCGCCGGCATAGGTCTTGGCCATTTTCCCCTGGGGGTGGTTCCGGATGATGGTCTCGCCGTAGAAGGAGATCTCCCCGTTGGTAGGCTCATACACGCCGGTGATGCAGTTGAAGGCCGTGGTCTTGCCGGCGCCGTTGGGGCCGATGAGGGCCACGATCTCCCCCTTGTTCACTTCCAGTGACAGGTCGTTCACCGCCACCACGCCGCCGAACTGCATGGTGACATGGTCCACCCGGAGGACGTTGTCTTTCTTTGCCTCAGCCATTGCTGCTGCCCTCCTCCCCTGCCGCAGCCGCGGGGGCCGCTTTCTTCTTTCGTTTTCGGAACAGGTCCGGCAGCTCCTTCTCGCCCATGATACCCTTGCGGAAGAACAGCACCACGATCATGATGATGATGGAGAACACCACCATGCGGAAACCGTCCCGGAGCAGGGGGATCTGGAAACCGCTGTCCAGGATCACAGGCGTGTCCAGGAAGCGGAGCCACCACTCGCTGCAAGCCACATACAGGAAGGTGGCGATGCAGCTGCCGGAGATGGAGCCGATGCCGCCGATGACCACGATGAGCAGGATCTCATAGGTCATGGTGGAGGTAAATGCCTTTGCCTGGGCGTTGGTGGCGTACATGGCGAACAGCGCCCCGCCCACGCCGGCAAAGAACGAGGAGATACAAAACGAGAGGCTCTTGTGCTTCGCCAGGTTGATGCCCATAGCCTCCGCGGCAATCTCGTCCTCCCGGATGGCCTTGAAGGCCCGGCCATAAGAGGAGGTGATCAGCAGCACGATCACCGCGATGCATACAACGGCCACCAAGAAGGGCACAAAGGTGGAAAGGCGGAGGACCACTTCCCCGTCCGCGTTCTGTACATTGAAGCTGGAGAAGGTGGGGAAGCTCTTGATCATGTTGGCGCCGTTGGTGACCGGGCCCAGCTTCTGCCACTGGAAGATGGCCCGGAGGATCTCCGCGAAGCCCAGGGTGGCGATAGCCAGGTAGTCGCTCTTGAGCCGGAGCACGGGAAGGCCGATCAGCCAGGCGAAAAAGGCCGCCACCAGCCCCGCCAGGATCAGCGCGACAAGGACGCCCAACACCAGGCTCACCGCGCCGCCGACGCCGGTGTTTCCAAACAGGCCGCCGAAGAGCTCCTGGAGGGAAAACTTCACGGCGCTGCCGCCGAAGAGATAGTACACCTGGTCCTTATTGGCCATGGGGACGGTGAGGATGGCGTAGGTATACGCGCCCAGGAGCATGAAGCCCGCCTGGCCCAGGGAGAAGAGCCCCGTGAAGCCGTTGAGCAGGTTCATGGATACCGCCACCAGGGAGTACACCGCGCCCTTTTTCAGCACGATGAAAAGCTGGCTGGTGGGGCGCAGCACGCTGGGCAGGTTCGGGACAAGGGCGCCCAGGTTTTCCACCAGTACCACCAGGGCCAGGAGCGCCGCGATACAGATCAGGGCAATAAAGGAGCCCTTTTTGCTCTTTTCTTGCTGTAACATTCCGGCACCTCCCTTCAGACCTTGTCCGTGGCCTTTTCCCCGAAGAGGCCGGTGGGCTTGAAGACCAAAATCACAATGAGCAGGGCAAAGGTGAACGCGTCAGAGAACACCGACACATCCCAGGCGGAGGGCAGGCCCTTGATAACGGTCTCGCAGATGCCGATAATGAATGCGCCGATCACCGCCCCGGGCACGGAGCCGATACCGCCGAATACCGCGGCCACGAAGGCCTTGAGCCCCGGCATGGCCCCGGCGGTGGGGACGATGGACTGGTAGTTGGTGAAGTATAGGATGGAGCCCACGGCAGCCAGGGCGGAGCCGATGATAAAGGTCATGGAGATGACGGAGTTGATCTTGATGCCCATGAGCTGGCTGGTCTCAAAATCCTTGGCCACGGCCCGCATGGCCATGCCGATCTTGGTGCGGTTGATGAGCTGGGTCAGGGCCAGCACCAGCACGATCACCAGGATGGGCGTGAGGATGACAACCCATTTGGTGAGGGTGCCCGCCACGTTCACCGTATCGGAGAGGAAGGGGATGACCGGATAGGTCATGGGCTGGCCGCCGGTGATGTATGTAGCGGTGTTCTGCAAAAGATAGCTCACGCCGATGGCGGAGATCATCACGCTCATCCGGGGGGCGGAGCGCAGGGGCTTATAGGCCACGCGCTCAATTACAAAGCCCAGAACCACCGTCAGAATGATCACCAGGGGCAGGCTCAGGTAAAGAGGCATGGACGCGGTAAAGTAGATGCCCATCAGGCCCGCCACCATGAACACGTCGCCATGGGCGAAGTTGATCAGGCGCAATATGCCGTACACCATGGTGTAGCCAATGGCGATGAGGGCGTACTGGCCGCCTACGGAGATGCCGGAAAGCAGAACCGAGATTGCATATTCCATAGAGCAGGGATACCTCCCTTTATATCTTGTCTTGTATCGGATTTGGGCTGTCTCGAAAAAGGCCGGAACCCAGTCATCTTCGAGAAAGTCCAAGCCTGAGACATTATGACAGCCGCTGTCTTGCGCCGGAGATGTTCCAACGCGCTGGCGGGGGCACAGGGTGCCCCCGCCAGGGAGTCGTTTGCCGGGTTTTTCCGGAAAACCGCTTACTCGGCGGTGGTGCTGGAGCCGGTCTGGACGGTCTCCAGGACCCAGGCGCCCGTAGCGGTGTCGGCGGTCTTGATGAAGGCGGTGTCGCGGATGGCGTCGCCGTTCACAGGCTCAAAGGCAATGTCGCCGGAAACACCGGTATAGGTCACGTTCCACAGGGCCTCCTTGATGGCGGAGGGCTCCACGCTGCCGGCAGCCTTGATGGCCTCCAGGGCCACATAGTAGGCGTCATAGCCCATGGCGGTCACCGCGGAGATGATGTCGTTGCCGCCGTTGTTGGCCAGAGCGTCGGCGTTGGAGTTGATGTACTCCTTGATGCCGGCATCAAACTCCGCGTTGCCGCCCTCCTGATAGAAGGTGGAGACGTAGAGCTGAATGTCGGTACCGTTGACGGCTTCCAGGACCATGTTGTCATCCAGGGTGTCGGAGCCCAGGAAGGGAGCCTCCACGCCCAGGGAAGCGGCCTGGGTCAGGATCTGGGTAGCGTAGGCGATGGACACGGGGGTGAAGATGACGTCCGCGCCCTCGTTCACGGCCTTGTTCAGATAAGAGGTGAAGTCGGAGTTGTTGGTGGGGAAGGAGTCCTTGATGACCGTGCCGCCGGCGGCGGTGAAGATCTGCTCAAAGAAGGCGATCAGACCCTGGTCATACTCGTTGCCATTCTCACCCAGGCAGTAGGCGACCTGCGCGTCAAACTTATCCATGGCGAAGTTGGCCAGGACATCCGCCTGGAAGTTGTCCAGGAAGCAGATGCGGAAGTAGTAGTCGTTGCCCGCGGTGACGTTGGGGTTGGTGCAGGTCACGCCGATGGCGGCAAGGCCGGCATCGCCGAAGATGGGGCCGCCAGCCATGGACACGCCGGAACCGTAGGAACCCAGGACCAGGGAGACGCCCTCGCTCACCAGCTGGGAGGCGGCGGAGGGGGCCTTGTCGGTGGTAGAACCGTTATCGGCAAAGACCAGCTCCACGTCGTAGGTCACGCCGCCCACTTCCACAGTAGGAGTCTCGGCGTTGGCATACTGCATGCCCAGCATTTCCTTCTTGCCGCCGGAGGCGGAGTCGCCGGTGGAGGGCTCGAACACGCCGATCTTCACGACGTTGTCGCCGGTGGCGGGAGCCTCCGTTGCCGGGGCGCCGGTCTCGGGCGCGTCAGTCGCAGGCGCGTCCGTGGACGGGGCGTCCGTGGCGGGGGCCTGGGTCTCCGTCGTGCCGCCGCAGGCGGCCAAGGCGAAGACCATGCACAAAGCAAGGACCAGTGCAAGGATTCTCTTCATTTTCATTATCCTCCTCAAAGATTGCATGTCGCGGTTTTTGTCCGCGTACTGCGTACATCCGTCTTTCTTGTTAACGGGTGTATGTTGTTATTATAGCGAATTCCCCCGGATAAATCAAGACGTTTTCATAAGAAAGTGTCCCTGTTGGCAAGAACGCGCCTTTTTCCCCTGCCGTCACACCATCACGGGGCTCTGCCGCCAGATGCCGCCGCCGGCTCTCCACGCCGTTCCGGGACAACCCAGGGCCCACAGATCCCAGGCCGCCGCCTCCGCCTGGAAAACCCCAGCGCAGCTCCCGTCCAGCGTCCTCACTTCTGCGGGCTTGGTGATCACGGGGACAGTGGCAGCGGCCTCTATACGCCGGAGAAGGACGCGGCCCCGGGCATTGGCGGCCAGAACCCGGGCATAGGGCGGCGCCCCCTCCCCCAACGCCCGGGTGAGCCCCACCCCCGCCCCCCAGCACATCCGGCGAAGGCGGGCAAGGGCATAGCCCTTGGTTTTGGCCGCAGCCAGGACCTCTTCCAGACCCGCACCCTGACGGGCGGCCCGGCACAGGCGGTTTTCCAGCCCTTCCCCGGCGTCCGGCAGCGCGGCAAAGGCCCGCTCGGGCAGGCAGCGCAGGCGGCTCAGAAGGGCCGTCTCCAGCCGCTCCGGGTCCGCCGGACCCCGGCCCAGGGCCCGCTCCCGCTCCAAAATCTCCCGGCAAGCCTCCGGCAGGCCGGAGCGGATGTCCGCCCCACTGCGGATGCCGGCGCGCAGGGCAGAAGCGCTCCAAGGGGCTTCCTCCCTCCCGGATTTGGGAACCAGGGCGTCATGGGCCGCGCCGGCGCGCAGGACGGTCATGGGCCGGATGGGGCTTTTCAGCCGGCGCAGGGCCTTGAGGTATTCCACCGCCAGAATATTGTTGGGCCCCTCCAGGGTCCGGGCGGCAGGACCTATCCGCTGCTCCAGAAGGGCCTGGCGGGCGGCGGCATAGCTCTCCCCCCCCGCCCGGGGCCGTCCGGCCAGGGCGGCGGAAAAGTCCGGTTCCAGCAGTGCCTCCGCCAGCGCTTCCAGGCCGGGCAGGTCCCCGCTCTCGCTGCCGAAGCTCAGGCGTGTCACCACCCCCAGGCCGGCAAGGAGGCCCACGGCGCCCCGGGCAAAGCCCTCCGCCGAGGCCAGGGCCCAGGGTACCGGCAGCTCCAGCACCAGGTCCGCTCCGGCGCGCACCGCCATCTCTCCCCGGGCATGGGGCGCGAGGATGGCCGGTTCCCCCCGCTGGACAAAGCACCCGCTCATCACGCAGACCACCGCGGCATCTCCCCCGGCGGCCCGGCGGCTCTCCCGAAGAAGACGCGCGTGCCCCTTGTGGAACGGATTGAACTCCGCGGCCACGCCGATCGCTTCCATGCACGTTCCCCTCCCCTCCCACCGGCCCGGAGGGCGTATCCCCTACTGCACCGGAAGCGGAAAAAAGGCTTGCCTTTTTCCGGGTAATTGATTAGAATGTTGTACGGATTCATTGTACTTGGATTTTTACCCATTTACAAGATACAAGTGACAAAATACAAGTGACAAAGCGGGAGAAAGGAAGCAACGAACCATGAAAATTCTTGTCATCAACGCCGGCAGCTCTTCCCTGAAGTATCAGCTCATCGACATGGACACCGAGGCCGTCCTGGCCAAGGGCCTGTGCGAGCGGATCGGTATCGATGGCCATCTGAAGCACACCCCCCAGGTGGAGGGAAAGACCGTCTTTGACGAGGATGTGGCCATGCCCACTCACGCCGAGGCCATCGCCGCCGTCATCGAGAAGCTCACCAGCCCGGAACACGGCGTTGTCAGCAGCATGAAGGAAATCGACGCCGTGGGGCACCGGGTGGTCCACGGGGGCGAGTCCTTTGCCAGCAGCGTGCGGATCACCGACGCTGTGATCAAGGCCGTGGAGGACTGTATTCCCCTGGCGCCCCTGCACAACCCCGCCAACCTTACCGGCATCGCCGCTTGCCGGAAGGTCATGGGCGACGTGCCCATGGTGGCCGTGTTCGATACCGCCTTCCACCAGACCATGCCCGGCAAAGCCTATATGTATGCCATCCCCTATGAGTATTATGAAAAGGACAAGGTGCGGCGCTACGGATTCCATGGCACCAGCCACCGCTATGTCTCCCAGCGGGCCGCCGCCATGATGGGCAAGCCTATTGAGGAACTCAAGCTCATCTCCTGCCACATGGGCAACGGCAGCTCTATCGCCGCCATCCTGCACGGCAAGTGTGTGGACACCTCCATGGGCTTCACCCCTCTGGTGGGCCTGCCCATGGGCACCCGCTGCGGCGATCTGGACAGCGGCGTGCTCCAGTTCCTGATGAACAAGTACGGCTACTCCATTGACGAGATGCTGAACATCCTCAACAAGAAGTCCGGCGTCCTGGGCGTGTCCGGCGTATCCAGCGACTTCCGGGATCTGGACGAGGCTGCAGAGAAGGGCAATGCACGCGCCCGGCTGGCCCTGGACATGTTCTACTACTGGGTCGCCAAGGTGGTGGGGTCCTACGCCGCGGCCATGAACGGCGTGGACGGTATCATCTTCACCGCCGGCATTGGCGAGAACAGCGCCTCCACCCGGGCCGCCATTGTGGAGTACCTGGGCTACCTGGGCTGCCAGCTGGATGCCGAGGCCAACAAGGGCCGGGGCAAGGAAGCCTTCATCTGCACCGAGAGCTCCAAGGTGGCCATGATGGTCATCCCCACCAATGAGGAGCTGGTCATCGCCCGGGATACCAAGGAGATCGTCTCCGGCAAATAAGATAACCCGCGCAAAGCCCCCGGAACGGCGCCGCAAGCCGCTCCGGGGGCCATTTTCCTGGGGAATTGTAGGATTCACCTTTCCCACGCCCCCTGGCGGCGGGAGAATTTTGTTTTCATTTCCTATTGCCATATCCCCGGCGATCCCATATAATAAGAAAATGTCAAGTCCGTGTTTGTAGGAAAACACAGTATTTTCTGTAAGATAGGAGCGATTATTCAGTATGCTGCAAAACAAGTATCTGCAAGAGGTCTACCGCACCGCCGAAGCGCGCAACGCCGGCCAGCCGGAATTCCTCCAGGCTGTGCTGGAAGTGCTGGAGTCCCTGGAGCCCTATGTGGAAAAGCATCCGGAACTGCAGGAAAACTGCATCATGGAGCGCCTTATCGAGCCGGAGCGCATGGTTTCCTTCCGGGTGGTCTGGGAGGATGACAAGGGCCAGGCCCATGTGAACCGGGGCTTCCGGGTCCAGTTCAATTCCGCCATCGGCCCCTACAAGGGCGGCCTGCGCTTCCATCCCTCTGTAAACGAGTCCATCATGAAGTTCCTTGGCTTTGAGCAGATCTTCAAAAACAGCCTCACCACCCTGCCCATCGGCGGCGGCAAGGGCGGTTCCGACTTCGACCCCCACGGCAAGACCGACAAGGAAGTCATGCGCTTCTGCCAGGCCTTTATGACCGAACTCTACCGCCATATCGGCCCCGAGACCGACGTGCCCGCCGGCGACATCGGCGTGGGCGCCCGGGAGATCGGCTACCTTTTTGGCCAATACAAGCGCATCGCCAACGAGTTTAACGGCGTCCTCACCGGCAAGGGCATCCCCTATGGCGGCAGCCTGGGCCGGAAGGAGGCCACCGGTTACGGTATCCTCTACTTTGCCGACGAGATGTTCCGCTGCATGAAGAACGACACCCTCCAGGGTAAGATCGCCGTGGTCTCCGGTTCCGGCAATGTGGCCCTGTACGCCGCGGAAAAGGCCACGGAGCTGGGCGCCAAGGTCATTGCCATGTCCGATTCCCAGGGCTATGTGGTGGACGAGAACGGCATCAACCTGGATGTGATGATCCAGCTCAAGGAAGTGGAGCGGGCCCGGATCTCCGAGTACGTCAAGCGCGTCCCTGGCAGCCGCTATGTGGAAGGCTGCCGCGGCATCTGGAGCGTAAAGTGCGACGTTGCCTTCCCCTGCGCCACCCAGAACGAGCTCCATCTGGAGGACGCCCAGACCCTGGTGAAAAATGGGCTCCAGGCCCTGGTGGAGGGCGCCAACATGCCCTGCACCGCCGACGCGGTGAACTACTTCCTCAGCCAGCCCGTTCTCTTTGCCCCCTCCAAGGCCGCCAACGCCGGCGGCGTGGCCGTGAGCGCCCTGGAGATGAGCCAGAACGCCATGCACGACAGCTGGACCACCGAGGAGGTGGATGCCCGCCTGAAGAAGATCATGGTCAGCGCGTTCCATCAGGCCTACGACGCCGCCCGGGAGTGCGGCAAGGAGGGCAACCTGGTTGTGGGCGCCAACGTGGCCGCCTTCATCAAGGTCTCCCAGGCCATGCTGGCCCAGGGCCTCAACTAAACGCCAACATACAAGCCAAAAGCAGCGCCGAAGCTTCGGCGCTGCTTTTTTCCGTGCCGTCAATCCTGTAAAAGCTTGCTTGTAAGTTGAAAAAATGCCTCCCGGACTCGGGCGTCAGGCCGGACAACCATTATTTGTAAAACGCGAGATAACCGGCTTCTACCGGATGGTCGGCAATGAAGCAGTCGCCTTCCCTTGATGCATGGAAGGCAATAAGCAAATCCGCTCCCGCGGCGGTAAAATTGACCATCATGGTCAGCAAAGATACTGTACCGGGATATATAAAAACAAACAGTATACTGCCTAATCCCAATACGGCAAAAGGCGCCAAAACTCCAATTATGTACTGCTTCTTTTTTAATGCCGCCTTACAAGCGCAACTCGGCATCATGGCGTTGATATTAAACCGAACCGCCTTCCAGCCTTTGCCGCTTGAAATTGCCCAGCCGATGCCGTGCAGCATCTCATGTATCACCACGGAGACAGCAATAATGGCGATAAACATAATGTAAAAAGAAAGTCCACCGATTTCTGTTACATGCGCTCTTTCAATCAGGGCAAAGCGATACCACAAGCCCAGAATGATGATGAACGGAAGCGCACAAGCAACCCCTAAAACCATTGCCTTGCCGGACGGGATCGTCACATCTTTTTCTCTGTAGCCGCGTGCCTTTAAATTGGCTTGTGTCCTGTTAAAAGCCTCGTTATCTTTTTTTGATTTCATTATGGCACCTCCTCCTTAGGGCGTTTTCTTCCTCACATAAAATATATATTATTTATTCTAAATATAAAGTATTTCTTTTATTGAAATAAAAATAGATAGCCGTCAAAGACGGCTATCTATACGTAAAATACTGCGGATTACTCTCTGCTTCTTAAAACAAGGATTCCAACTATCTCAACAGCCACAGTAATGTTGAAAATCAGCTGGATCGCATTTACAGCCAAAAATGCGTCCAGGGTAAGAACTTCTCCAGTCGGTGATTGCTGCGTCGCGATATATTGCATATAATGGCTGAACAGCGTAGCGCAAATGCCAAAGCAGATCAATGCCACGATGCTCGCTTTCCCAATAATTTTCCTGCCGCGTTCATCCCGGCTGCTCTTGCAGAAGAACAGAAACAGAAGGATGAGAAACAGCAGCGCGCCAATCACCATATTGACAAAAGTTGCCTGTCGATGAGACAAAAAGTAATACAATAACCCCTCCATTTTCTATGCCTCCCGGAAATCAAACAAATCTTCCATCGTAACGTCAAATACCCGCGCAATGCTATACGCCAAGAGCATAGAAGGATTATAGCGGTTTCTTTCCAGCTGCATGATAGTCTGGCGGGATACCCCAACCAAGTCAGCCAGTTCCTGCTGGGTCATTCGCCTGGTTGCCCGATATATATGGATTTTACTTTCAAAGGCGTATTTACTCTTTCCCGCCATTTGCTCACCGCTTTCCCCATAAAAGCTGCTTTAAGTATAACATATTTCTAGCTTTAAGTCTAAGAAATTTTTAGTAGGGCAGGTCTGTTGCCTATCAAAAGATTCTGTGTGATTTGTGTTTTACTGTATGTTACAGGGAGACACGCGGCAAAAGAAAGCCCCCGATGCGGTTTGGCTTTTCAAACCGCATACGGGGGCGTATCTTTCGAGATTATTCTTCGTTCTTTTGCCGGTCCATGTCCAGGAGCCGGAAGGAGATGGAGAGGTAGAGAAGTTCCTCCGGATCGTCCAGGTCGCTCTCCAGAATGGTTTTGATCTTATCCAGGCGGTAAAGGAGGGTACTCCGATGGATAAACAGATCCTTGGCCGTGGCCATAGCGTTGAGGTGCAGGTCCAGATAGGTGCGCAGGGTACGCATATATTCCGTTTTCTGCTGGGCGTCGTACTCCTGGAGC
>CALWOS010000119.1 GCA_944383185.1 uncultured Oscillospiraceae bacterium | reverse complement strand
GGGTGATGAGGCCCACGTCCACGGCGGGACCATAGGTGGCGATGGGTTTAAAGGAAGAGCCGGAGGGGCGCTGGGTGCCGGTGGCCCGGTTCAGCTCAAAGTTGGCGGTCTTTTCCCCCACGCCGCCGGAGAGGGCCAAAATGTCCCCGTTATAGGGGTCCAGGAGCACAATGGCCGACTGGAGCTGGAGCCCGCCGCCGTTCCAATGGGAAAAGAGGCTGCTGGATGCGTCGGTGTAGTACTTGTCCACCACGTTCTGGATATTCATGTCGATAGTGGAATAGATCTGGTAGCCGCCGTAATATAGCATGCGGGTGGCGGCGTTTTCAGAGATGCCCAGCTCTTCCACCAAATCGTCCAGGACGTCGTCGATGACCACTTCCTCAAAGTAAGAGTAGATGGATTCTGTGTAATCCTCGTTTTCGGCCCGGGCGAAGACCAGCTCTTCCGCAACCGCGGCGTCGTATTCCTCCCGGGTGATATAACCCTGGTCATACATCTCCCAGAGGATGAGCTCCTGGCGCTCCTTGTTGTTGTCCCGGAAGACATAGGGGTCGTAGGCGGAGGGGTTGTTGGTGATGCCGATGATGCAGGCGCACTCCGCCAGGCTCAGCTCGGACACATCCTTATTGAAATAAGTCTGAGCGGCGGTTTGGACGCCGTAGCAGCTCTGGCCCAGATAGATGACGTTCAGGTACCACTCCATGATCTCGTCTTTGTCATAGTTTTTTTCCAGCTCCAGAGCCTGGAAAATCTCCAGAAGCTTTCGCTGGACGGTGACATCGTCGTTCTGGGTGACGTTCTTGATGAGCTGCTGGGTGATGGTGGAGCCGCCGAAGGTGTCTTTCATGCCCAGGAACATGTTCACGAAAGCGCCTACAGTGCGGTACCAGTCCACGCCCTTGTGGGTATAGAAGTTGTGATCCTCAATGGCCACGGCGGCGTGCTGCATGTCCAAGGGGATCTGGTCCAGGGTGACCCACTCCCGGCGCTCCGTGCTGTGAAGGGTGGTGAGCTCCTGGTAGTTGCCGTCGTTGTCCGTATACCAGATGGAGCTGGTGAGGGAGACGGACATGTCCTCCAGGGTCAGGGGCAGCTCCGAAGACAGGCAGGTTTTGACATAATAGGCAAAGATGCAGGCAAACAGAAGTCCCGTGCACAGAAAGACCAGCAGGGCTGTGACGATGATCTTTGCTATCAGGCGGAAGACGTTGCCGGCGGCATTGGTACCGGCGTTGACGGCACGCTCCCGGCGCCGCTGCTTTTTGTATTTATTGGGATCAGTCATGGGGCATTAGACCTCCGTTGGGAAGTGATGCCGCCCTGGCGGCGGCAGGCTTGGCTGCGTATATATCTTAACTTTGTTAGTATACCATAGTCTGTCAATGACGTGCATCATTTTTGTAAAATTTTTTCGGAATTTCTTTGGGAGCGCTGGACAGCGGGGTTTGAAGGTTGGAAAAAGGGGGCATACTGGAAGAAAATCCTGGAAAGGGGAGGCAAGGGAATATGGATAAGCTCAGGCTGCGCCTGGGGGTCAGTGGAGTACTGTCCGCCATGGCGCTGGTATTTCTCACGGCGGCGGCGACTGTCCCGGCGACGGAGGCCGCGGCGGCGCCCGCCGCGGCAATGACCGTCGTGGAGACCGGCGTCTCCGGAGACCGGTATCTTCTGCGGGCCTGCGGGGACTATGTGGGGGTGTTTGACCTGAGCCAGGGGAAGGAAACGCTGGTGACGGTGACGGAAATTCCCCTGGCCGGGCTGCGGCTCCAGGACAGAAGCGCTTTGGAAAGCGGCATCGCCGTAAATACCCGGGAGGAACTGCTGCTCCTGCTGGAGGATTTCGGGAGTTGATTTTCCCGGAAACATGGGTTAGAATGGAAAAAACGCGGCGTTGCCGCGGCATTACCAATGGCCCGGGAGGTTTTCCACATGGCGGAAGAATTCGGCAGCAACTTTATCACCATTGAGGACGAAGACGGCAAGGAGTTCCAATTGGAGCTGATCCTGGAGATGGAATACCAGGGAGAGCACTACAATCTGCTGCTGCCGGCGGATATGGACGAGGAAGATCCCGACTACGGCTTTGTGATCCTCAAGAGCCAGGAGGAAGACGGCGAGGAGATCCTGGTGACGGAGGACGACGACGCCGTTCTGGATGAGGTGTATGACCAGTTCATGGAGCGCCTGTTTGAGGACGAGGAGACGGAAGAGTAGGCGCTCTTCGGGAGAAACTTGGGGCTTTTGGCAAAAAGTGGCCGGGATTGTCCGGGAAAAACCCGGCAAAACCACCAGAAAGCCATTGAGATTTTCCGAGAAGGGTGCTATACTGTACCCAAGGCCTGCGGTGTGCGTGAGGGATTCTTTTAAACCCACATCACCTATAAGGGATGCCGAAACTCCTGCTGCGGATTGCAGGCCTCCCGGGGCGGCGCGAGACCGTACCTGGAAGTTGGAAGCAGAGAAACAGCAGGGAGGCGACCCACCTGCCGAGTCGTGCAGGTTCTAATTGGTCCCCACGGCATTGCGGGTCAAAACCCAGCCGGGATGGTTTTACCATCCCGGCTGGGTTTTGTTTTTCCTTTTATGTATCCTGCTTTCCATGCGGCTGAGAACGCATTCTTTCTTGTGGCTTCTCCTCGGGAAGCTCAGAGATTTTGCACGAACAGGGCGCGGATGGCGTTGAGGACGGCGAGCATCATCACGCCCACATCCGCAAAGACCGCCAGCCACATATTGGCGAAGCCCAGGGCCACCAGCGCCAGGCAGAGCAGCTTTACCCCGATGGCCACGACGATGTTCTGGTGGACGATGCCCAGGCACTTCCGGGAGATCCGGATGGCCGTGGAGATCTTCATGGGGTCATCGTCCATCAATACCACGTCGGCTGCCTCGATGGCGGCATCGGAGCCCATGGCGCCCATGGCGATGCCGATGTCCGCCCGGCGCAGCACCGGCGCGTCGTTGATGCCGTCGCCCACAAAGGCCAGCTTGGCCTTTTCCGGCTTATCTTTCAGCAGGGCTTCCACCTTTTCCACTTTGCCGGCAGGCAGGAGCTGGCTGTAGACCTCATCTACCCCCAGGCTGCCGGCCACTTGCTCGGCCACCCGCTGGATGTCGCCGGTCAGCATGACGGTTTTCTCCACCCCGGCTTCCTTCAGGGCCTGGATGGCCTGCCTGGACGTGGGTTTCACCACATCGGAGATGACGATATGGCCGGCGTAACGGCCGTCAATGGCCATGTGGATGATGGTGCCCACGCTGCGGCAGCTGATGTAGGGCACGCCGACGCGGTCCATCAGCCTGTCGTTGCCGGCGGCCACGGCGTGGCCGTCCACCCTGGCGATGACGCCGTTGCCGCTGATTTCCTGGATATCGCTGACGCGGCTGCGGTCCATCTCTTTGCCGTAGGCCTTTTGCAGGCTCTTGCTGATGGGGTGGCTGGAGGCGGATTCCGCCAGGGCGGCGTACTCCACCAGCTTTTCATTCTCCAGCTCGCTGTGGTGGATGCCGTTGACCTCGAAGACCCCCTGGGTCAGGGTACCGGTTTTGTCGAACACCACGATTTTCGTCTGGGACAGGGTTTCCAGGTAATTGGAGCCCTTGACCAGCACGCCGGCCTTGCTGGCCCCGCCGATGCCCGCAAAGAAGCTCAGCGGGATGCTGATGACCAGCGCGCAGGGGCAGCTTGCCACCAGGAAGGTCAGCGCGCGGTAGACCCAGGTCTCCCAGCCGGCGTCAAGGCCCAGGGCAAGCATCCGCACCAGGGGCGGCAGGATGGCCAGGGCCAGCGCCGCATAGCACACGGCAGGGGTGTAGATCTTCGCAAAACGGGAGATGAAGTTCTCCGACCTGGACTTGCGGGAGGAGGCGTTTTCCACCAGATCCAGGATCTTGGAGACGGTGGATTCCCCAAATTCCTTGGTCGTCCGGATCTTCAGTACGCCGGTCATGTTGACGCAGCCGCTGATGACCGCATCGCCCGCTTTGGCGTCCCGGGGCAGGCTCTCACCGGTCAGGGCCGCGGTGTTCAGCGTGGAAACGCCTTCGGTCACGATGCCGTCGATGGGCACCTTCTCGCCAGGTTGGACCACGATGACGGTGCCGATTTCCACTTCGTCGGGGTCGACCTGTTCCAGCTTGCCATCCCGGTCAATGTTGGCGTAGTCCGGGCGGATGTCCATCAGGTCGCTGATATTCCGGCGGCTCTTGCCCACGGCGTAGCTCTGGAACCACTCGCCCACCTGATAGAACAGCATGACGGCGATGGCTTCCAGATAATCGCCGTTTTCATAGATGGCCAGCGCCAGCGCACCCAGGGTGGCCACCGCCATGAGGAAGTTCTCGTCAAAAACCTGCCCGTTGCGGATGCCCTTCCAGGCCTTCCGCAGAATATCGTAGCCGATGATGGCATAATCCACCAGGTAGCAGGCCAGACGCACCCAGCGCCCGGCGGCGCCCAGCCGGTCAAAGGCGGCGGCACCCAATATCTGGAGCCCCAGCAGCAGCACTGTGGCCGCCAGGATACGCCAGAGCATGACCTTCTGCTTTTTGGTCATGCCGCTGTTGGCCCGCGCGCCGATGCATTGGAGGATCACAGCCAGCAGGGCCACTACCATCAGCAGGCCGTTGATAATATACTCTTGCATCTCCACCATTCCTTTAAATGTTGCTTATTTGTTTATTTATAGAGGGAAGACAATGCCCCGCAGGCCGATGCCCCAGGGCGTGCCTCCAGAAGGTTACAGGTAGATCTCACAGTCGGGCTCTACCCGCTTGCAGGCCTTCTGCACATCGGCCATCACCCTGGCGGGCTCCTGCCCCTCGGCAAACTCGACAATCATCTTCTGGGTCATGAAGTTCACGGTAGCGTTTTGTACGCCGCTGGTCTTGCGGGCGGCATCCTCCATCAGGTTGGCGCAGTTGGCGCAGTCTACCTCGATTTTATAGGTTTTTTTCATTTCAGCAGGCTCCTTTCTGATTGCAAAGATGTATGCATCAAACAATTAAACAATCTTTTAATGTAAACCCATCATATACGAATCACGGCCTGCCGTCAATGCCTTTCTGAGCAATTCTTCCGTTTGGGCAAAAAGTATTTCTGTTTGGACGAAAAAGTCCTCACTTCCCGCGGGTATAGCGATTGTGGGGGACAAGCCCGCCGCCTTTCTCGTGCCGGAGCTGACTTTTGGGGATGTTCGGGTTTTGGGCCGTCCGGTTTCTGCGGGCCGGCTTCCCGATGGAATGGTATGGTGCAAAGGCGAGTCCTATTCCCCATCATACGGTTTCCGTGCTGGGGCGTTCCCGAGGCGCGCCGGGGGAGAGAAAGGCCTGCAGCGCATCCCGCTGGGCCGCAAAGTCCTTCAGGCCCAGGTCATACAGGGCTTGCTCCGCCGGCTCCTTCATGGAATAGGTGCCCACATGGAGCGGTTCGCTGGGGGCGAGGACAAACGCCTGGCCGTCCCGCTCCAGGGCAAAAACTTCCCGCAGGTTTTCGTTGTACGCGAGGTGCCGGCGCTCGATCCGCTCCACGACCTTGGGATATTTGCGGCAGGCGCCGCGATACAAAAGGCGCAGCCCCTGGGGCTTGCGCACATAATCCCGGTTCTTGGAGAGGATCACCACCATCCGGCCGCACCCCTTTTCCCGCGCCCGGCGGACGGGGATGGCGTCCGCGAGGCCGCCGTCAAAATAGGGGATGCCGTTCATTTCCACCGGGCGGCAGGCCACGGGAATGGCGCTGGAGGCCATAATCAGACTGTAATCGTCCTGCTTCATGGCGTCTTTCCCGAAATATTCCGGCGCGCCTGTCAAGGCGTTGGTGACCGCCGCTTCATATTCCGCCGGGTTTTCCAGAAACACCGGGAAGTCCAGCGGGTCTTTTCCGCCGGCCTGGGTCAGGTCGCCGTAAATATGCCGGATGCCGAACAAATCGCCGGTTTTCAGCAAGCTCCGCAGCCCAAAATATTCCGGGTCATGAATATGCTCGGTAAAAAAGCGCAGGTTGCGTCCCCGCTGCCCTGCCAGATAGGACACGAGATTCCCCGCGCCGGCAGAGACGCCGATGCAATAATCAAAGGCAATGCCTTCGTCCAGGAAACGGTCCAGGATTGCGGCGCTGTAGGCGCATTTCATGCCGCCGCCTTCTACGATCAACCCATATTTTTCCGCTGTGCCTGCATAGACAGCAACCTCTTTTGGCTTGCTTTTATTGCCCGGCTTTGCACGGGCTTCTTATGGTAAGGACTTCTGCTGGTGAAGCTGCCAGAGAATTTTTTGCCAGGTATTCCCGAGTTTCCCGGGAAAGACCGGCCGGGCACGCCCACACCGCTGTACTTTTGGAATATTGCGCCGCCCGGTTTCCCGCTGGTGTAAAAAACAGTATAACAATGTATTGACCGGCACGCAAGGGGATGCTACGATGAAAGTGCGGGACGGTACGGGCGCGCGTTTGGGCGCGCCCGGGCGATAAAAATAGGCGCAGATATTTTTCCCGCATCCTTATCATGTGCTATGATTTCCCTGAAGGGAGGAACCTGATATGACGGAAACGCGCCTGCCCCACGATCACGGGCAGGCTTTGGAGAGAGAACTGGACCATATGCCCCGCACGGACGATTTTCAAATCGCTGCCGACGCGTTCAAGCTGCTCAGCGACGGGAGCCGCATCCGCATCTTCTGGCTGCTGTGCCACTGTGAGGAATGCGTGATCAACCTTTCGGCGATGGTACAGATGAGCAGCCCCGCGGTGTCCCACCATTTGAAGCAGCTGAAGGCCAGCGGGCTGATCGTAAGCCGCCGGGAGGGCAAGGAAGTATATTACAGGGCGGCTGATACCGAACCGGCCCAGCTGCTCCACCACATGATTGAAAAGATGGTCAAGGTGATCTGCCCGACGGAACGTTTGAGGGGGAAGGCCCTGGATGAAACATGAGGCAGTATTCCAACTGGAGCAAATGCTGAAGACGGTTGCTCCGGGAGAGCTGGCTGTCGTGCGCCACGGCCCTTCGACGCAAGACGGCCCCCTCCCGGCAGCCCGGTTTTCCGCAGCGGCCGCCGGGAAGGGACGGGTGGAAATGTATGCGCTGTTTCCGGGGATCGAAGCCGCTTACCATGCGTTCCTCGCCGACCAGATTGTGTTCCATCATGACGCGTCCCCTTCCGTGCTGGAATTGTTCCACTGCCGCAGCGGGCGCGTCGGCTGGAATATGCGGGGGGACACGGCCATATATCTGGGCGCGGGCGACATGGCAGCCCACAGCACCGCCTGCTGCGCCGACTCCCATATGCTGTTTCCGCTGGGCTACGCGCAGGGAATTTCATTTTCTGTGGATTTATCCTGCCTGGCCGCGCACTGCCCGGACATCGTGGCGGAGGCCGGCGTGGATATCGGGAGATTGCAGCGTATGTTCTGTGACGGGAAACCGGCTGCGGTTTCCGCCTGCCCGGAGCTGGACAGAATCTTCGCTGCCCTGTACACGGCCCGCCCCGAGGCGCGGCGCCCCTATCTCAAACTGAAGGCACAGGAACTGCTGCTTTATCTGAACGAGTTTCAATCCACGTGGAAAAGCCCGACGCAATACGTCTCGCAGCAGACAGAGCGAATTCAGGAAATCCACCGGCTCCTGACAGAGCACCCGGAGCGGCGGTTTACCATCGAGGCGCTTTCCCGGCGGTATTCGATCAACACCTCCACGCTGAAAGAGGCGTTTAAAGCCGTGTACGGTTTGCCGATTGCCAGCTATATGAAGGAATACCGGGCCCGGCAGGCCATGAAGCTGCTGCGGGAGACGGACGCGACGGTTGCGGAGATCGCCGCGCAAATGGGCTATGAGACCCAGGGAAAATTCTCCAAGGCGTTCAAGGATGTAGCGGAACTGTCGCCTATGGAATACCGGAAATTGCAGCACGGCAACAGCAAGCCGCGCGGCTGAATAGCGGAAGCCGCCCGTTACCAGCCCGGTACCGTGCGCAGGGGGCCCAGAGGGGCGGCGGCGCAGCAGATGGCGGCGGCGTCCTCTACATAGGAGGCCCGGAGCCAGGCCTCTTCCATGGTTTTGCCCAGGGCCGCCACGCCGTGGTTTTCCAGGAGGCAGGCCGGGGCGGCGGACAGGACGCGGGCGGTTTTTTCCGCCAGGTCTTCCGAACCGGGCGGGCCATAGGGACACAGGGGGACAGCGCCGCCCAGGAAGAGCTGCATCTCAATCAAAACCGGGGGAATGGGCTGCCCCACCACGGCAAAGGCCGTGGCATGGCGGGAATGGGTATGCAGGATGGCCCGGGCCTCCGGCACGGCACGGTAGACGGCGGCGTGCATGCGCCACTCGCTGGAGGGTTTTCCTTTGCCATATACATTCCCGGAAAGGTCCATGGCCACCAGGCGCTCCGCCGTCAGATCCCGCCAGTCCACGCCGCTGGGGGTGATGACCATCTGCCCCAGCTCCGGGGACCAGACGCTGGCGTTGCCGCTGGTGCCGGCCATGAGCCGGTCCTCATAGCTCCGGCAGTAATACCGCAGGACTTCCTGCCGCATGGTTTCCAGATCCATACACGATCAGCTCCTTTTTCCTTCAGCATACCAGATGGCGGGGCTTTGTCAACATGGATTCACGGGGAAATCGATTGGATACGGGAAAACAGGGAGGGGATCCCCAAATGGAAAACATCCGTATGGCCCCGGAGGGGCTTTGGATTCTGGATCAGACCCTGCTGCCAGGGGAGGAACGGGAGATCCTCCTGGACAGCCGGGAGAAGATGTTCGAGGCCATTGCCTCCCTGCGGGTCCGGGGGGCGCCGGCCATCGGCATTTGCGCCGGGTACTGCCTGGCAGCCCTCGCACGGGATATCCGGGCGGAAGATTTCCCGGGCTTTTATGCGGCGCTGGAGCAGGAGGCGGCCTATCTCCGGGCCTCCCGGCCCACGGCGGTGAACCTGGGCTGGGCTCTGGACCGGCTGCTGGCCGCGGCCCGGGCGAACCGGGACAGGCCGCTTGCCGCGCTGCCGGAGCTGCTGCTCCGGGAGGCGGAGGCCATCCACCGGGAGGACAAGGACATGTGCCGGGCCATCTCGGAGTACGGCCTGACGCTGGTCCGGGACGGGGACGGCATCCTCACCCATTGCAACGCCGGCCCGCTGGCCACTTCCCAATACGGCACCGCCCTGGGGCCCATCCTCCTGGGTACGGAGCGGGGCATGCGCTTCCGGGTCTTTGCCGACGAGACCCGGCCCCTGCTCCAGGGGGCGCGGCTCACCAGCTATGAGCTCCAGAAGGCGGGGGTGGACGTGACCCTGATCTGCGACAACATGGCCAGCGTTGTCATGAAGCAGGGCTGGGTCCAGGCGGTGTTCGTGGGCTGTGACCGGGTGGCCCGGAACGGGGACACGGCAAACAAGATCGGCACCTCCGGCGTGGCGGTGCTGGCAAAGTACTATGGCGTCCCCTTCTATGTCCTGGGGCCCCGGTCCACCATCGACCTCGCCTGCGCCACCGGCGCGGACATCCCCATTGAACTGCGCGACCCGGAGGAGATTCGCCGGAAGTTCTACGAAAGACCCATGGCCCCGGAGGGGGTGCGCTGTTATAATCCCGCCTTTGACGTGACGGACGCGGCGCTGATCACCGCCATCGTCACGGACAAGGGCATCTGCCGTCCGCCCTATGAAGAGAGCCTGCCGGCGCTGTTCCGGTGAGGCCGAGACAAGAAAGGAGTTTGCTACTATGTCAGTTCCCTCAGAATGCAATGCCGCCAACCCCGGCGATATCGCAAAGGCCGTACTCATGCCCGGCGACCCCCTGCGGGCCAAGTTTGTGGCGGAGACCTATCTGGAAAACCCCGTGTGCTTCAACACGGTGCGGAACATGCTGGGCTACACCGGCATGTATAAGGGAAAGCGCATCTCTGTAATGGGCAGCGGGATGGGCGTGCCGTCCATGGGCCTGTACGCCTATGAGCTCTATCATTTCTTTGATGTGGAGAGCATCATCCGCATCGGCTCCGCCGGAGGCATCGGGGAGGATGTGCACCTCCGGGACCTGCTGATTGCCATCGGCGCTTCCACCAATTCCAATTACGCTTTGCAGTACCGTTTCCCCGGCGTGCTCTCCGCCACGGCCAGCTGGAAGCTGCTCCACAGCGCGGCGGCCGCGGCGGAGCGCATGGGCGTGCCCACGGCGGTGGGGCAGGTGTTCACAGCGGACCAGTTCTATAACGCCAACGCCGAAGCTGCCGGGAAATACCGGGAGATGGGCATCCTGGCCGTGGAGATGGAGACGGCGGGGCTTTACCTCACCGCCATGGCCGCGCACCGGCAGGCGCTGAGCCTGCTGACCATCTCCGACCACATCTTTACCGGGGAGAGCCTTTCCGCCCAGGAGCGGGAGACCAGCTTCCGGGAGATGATGGAGGTGGCTTTGGAAACGGCCTGGGAGAGCCTGGAGTGAGGCTTTCGGCAGACAGAAAATCGGTTGTACTTACTGCGGCAGAAAAAGCCCGCGGCGTCCGGAAAAGCCGGATGCCGCGGGCTTTTTTGCTGTTCGCACCTGTCGGGAGGGCACAAACTCCCTTGCATGGGAAGATACAAAAATTGGCGGAAGCGCGATAGAGGGTGAGAGGCGGGTGTTTGATTTGGCGAGACGGAAAAAGATCGCCCGGGAGGACGTGATCCGGCGGCTGGGGGAGCTGGCCTACGGCAGGGCAAACGACGCGGTGCGCCTAGTTTTCCTGGAGCCGGGGGAGGCGCGGGCCATTGACGGGCTGGATCTGAGCCTCCTGGCGGAAGTGCGCCGCAGTGAAAAGGGCCTGGTAGAGGTCAAGCTCTGTGACCGGATCCGGGCGCTGGAGCTCCTGGCGGGCCTTTTGGAGGAAAAGGAGGCCCCGGACAGCGAAGCCGGCCGTTTTTTCGCCGCCCTGGAGCATGCCGCGGCGGCACAGCCGGAGCCGGAAGGAATCCTTCCGGAGGAGGATGGAGGCGGGGTATGAAATATGGTAGAGCAGTTTTCTCCCAAGCAGCGGCGGGTGCTTACCTGGTGGTGCGACAGCTCGGCGGACCGGGGGCATGAGGCCATCATCTGCGACGGGGCGGTGCGCAGCGGCAAGACCTACGCCATGGGGCTGAGTTTTGTGCTGTGGGCCATGTGCCGGTTTTCGGGAGAGCGGTTTGCCCTGTGCGGCAAGACCATCCTCTCCCTGCGGCGAAACGTGGCCGACACCCTGCTGCCCCAGCTCCGGAAGCTGGGCTTTGCCTGCCGGGAAAAACGGAGCGAAAACCGCATTACGGTAAGTTTGGGGGAGAGGAAAAACGAGTTTTTCCTCTTCGGCGGCAAGGACGAGGGGGCCTCCGCCCTGATCCAGGGCATTACCCTGACGGGGGCGATGCTGGACGAGGTGGCGCTGATGCCCCGGTCCTTTGTGGAGCAGACGGCGGCCCGGTGCAGCGTCCGGGGCAGCCGGCTGTGGTTTTCCTGCAACCCGGAGGGGCCCGATCACTGGTTTTACCGGGAGTGGGTCTGCCGGGCCGCGGAGCGGCGGGCCCTTTACCTCCACTTTACCATGGCGGACAACCCCGGACTGGCCCCGGAGATCCGCCGGCGCTACGAGCGGATGTACACGGGGGTGTTCCGGCGGCGCTTCGTCCTGGGGGAGTGGGTGGCGGCCCAGGGGCTGGTGTACGACTTCTTCCGGGAGGAGATGGCTGTGGATCCGCCGCCGGAGGAGACGTGCCGGCGCTTTGTAATCTCCTGCGACTACGGCACGGCGAACCCCGCGTCTTTCGGACTGTGGGGGGAGTGCAAGGGGATCTGGTACCGGCTACGGGAATATTACTTTGACTCCCGCAGGGAGGGGCGGCAGAAAACGGACTCGGAGTACGCCGCGGACCTCCTGGCCCTGGCCGGGGGGCTACCTTTGGAGGCGGTGGTGGTGGACCCCTCCGCGGCCAGCTTTTTGGAGCTGCTGCGCCGGGAGGGGCTGCCGGTGCGCAAGGCGGATAATGACGTGCTCCGGGGCATCCGCATCACGGCGGAGCTTTTGAAGGCCGGGCACATCCGCATCGGAAAGAGCTGCCGGGACGCCCTCCGGGAGTTTTCCGTCTACTGCTGGGACGAGAAGGCCCGGGACCGGGACGCGCCGCTGAAGGTCAACGACCACGCCATGGACGACATCCGCTACTTCGCCGCCACCATCGCGGCGGGGGCGGGGGAGGCCTTTGCCTCCGTCTGGGTGGAACGATGAGAGAAGGAGAGTGCTTATGGAAAAAAGCAAGAGGACGGCGGCACCGCGGGTGCAGCTGCGCACAGGGGCACGGCACCCCTTCGG
>CALWOS010000118.1 GCA_944383185.1 uncultured Oscillospiraceae bacterium | reverse complement strand
GGGTCCGGCTTGCGCGTGCCGCCGTCCGCCACGCCCATCACCAGGATACCGGGGAACCATTTCTCCCCCAGGGCCTGGGCCGCGGCATGGGGCTTGTTGGTGACCACCGCCAGGGAAAATCCCTCCCGCCGCAGCTGGCGCAGCAGTTCCGGTACGCCGGGATAGGGCCTGGCTTTTGCCGTACAGTGCTCCAGATAGTCCCGTCTGAACTCCGCCAGCACCGTTTCCCGTTCCGGGGATGAGAGAAGCGCCGGGGCCGCCAGCTCCAGCAGCCGGGTGGCGCCGTTGCCCACATAGGCCCGCGTCTCTGTAAGGCTGCACGCCGGGCAGCGCCAACGCGCCAGCACGGCGTTCACCGCGTCGTGCAGGTCTTCCAGGGTATCCAGCAGGGTACCGTCCATATCCAAGATTATGGTATCGCGCATGAAGAGCGCTCCTTATACAATACAGATTTACCGCCCGCGCCGGGAGGCCGTCTTGTGCCGGCGGGAGGGCATACGCACATGTTTGCGGCTCCACTGGGACAGATGGTCCAGGCCCAAAGTGCACACCTTCAGCACCGGCCAGGCCAGGCCGGCAAATACGGCAACCACCAGGACGCCGGAAAAGTCCAGCCCCGTGAGAGTAAAGAGCTCGTGGAGAAACAGGGCGCAGAACAGGAACATGGCGCAGATAAAGCCCATGAGCAATTTCCGCAGGGCGTTGTAAGGCTTGCAGGTGTTGTGGACCATGAGGATACCCACCAGAGCCATCACCACCGTGGCGATGGTGCTCATCATCCCCTCCGGGAAGCCGAAGGCCAAATCAAAGAGGATGATGCCCAGGATCAAAATGAGATCCGCCATAGCCGCCGGCAATGCCCGGTACAGCACATTCCGGAGAAATTTTCCCTGAATGAGGCTGTTGTTGGGTTCCATAGCCAGGACGAAGGAGGGGATGCCGATGGTCACCGTGCTCACCAGGGAGAGCTGGCTGGGGGTGAAGGGATAGCTCAGTGTGAAGATGAGCGAGATGAAGGCCAGGCAGAAGGAAAAGATATTCTTTACCAGAAACAGACTGGCGCTGCGCTCGATGTTGTTGATGACCCGGCGGCCTTCCATAACCACGCTGGGCATGGAGGAGAAATTGGAGTTCAAAAGAACGATGTGGCTCACCTGGCAGGCCACATCGCTGCCGGAGGCCATGGCCACGGAGCAGTCCGCCGCCTTCAGGGCCAGCACGTCGTTGACGCCGTCGCCGGTCATGGCCACGGTGTGGCCCGCGTCGTGCATGGCCTGGACCAGCTTGCGCTTCTGCTCCGGGGTGACCCGGCCAAAGACCACATACTCATTGGCCGCGGCACGGATCTTCTCGTCAGTGTCCAGGGTGCGGGCATCCACATACTTTTCCGCGTTGGCGATGCCGGCGCGCTTGGCCACCTCGGAGACGGTGAGGGCGTTGTCACCGGAGATGACCCGGATGGTGACGCCCTGCTTGGCAAAGAAGGAAAAGGTGGCCGGCGCCTCCGCCCGGATTTTATTGGCCAGGAGGATGAGGGCCAGCGGCATAATGTCCGCCGTGAGGCTCTCGTCATCCAGGCTGCCGTCATAGAGGGCCAGGAGCAGCACCCGGCAGCCCTTGGCGGAGTAGTAGTCGATTTGCTCCTGGTATTCCGCGATGCCCGCGCCCAAGATCATCTCCGGGGCTCCCAGGACATAGGTCTCATCCTCGTGGAAGGACACGCCGCCGTATTTCCGGGAGGAGGTGAAGGGCAGAGTCTTTATGGCCTGCTGCCGCACCTCTCCGGAGAAATATCGCCGCAGTGCAGCCATGGTGTCGTTGTCATCCTTCTGGGCGTAGACATAGTCGGCCATGATCATGCGGATGTCATCCTCGATGAAGCGGTCCTCGCACAGCAGGGCCACGTCTTCCACGATCATCTTGTTTTCCGTAATGGTGCCGGTCTTGTCCACGCACAGGGTGTCCACCCGGGCCAGCGTCTCGATACAGCCCATGTCGTGGACCAGGGTCTTCCGCTGAGCCAGGCGCAGGATGCCGGCGGCCAGGGCCAGGCTGGTGAGAAGGTAGAGCCCCTCGGGGATCATGCCCACCAAAGCCGCCACCGTGGACACCACGCCGTCCTGAAAGCTCCGGCCCAGCCAGACCACTTCCTTGACGCACAAGGCAATGCCGAAGGGGATGAGGATGATGCCGATCCACTTCACCAGCATGGACAGGGAACGCATCATCTCCGATTGGCGGGGCTCCTTGGTCTTCTTCGCCTCTATGGTCAGACGGGAAACATAGGAGTCTGCGCCCACAGCGGTGAGCCTGGCCCGGACCATGCCGCTGACCACGAAGCTGCCGCTTTTGAGCTCCGCGCCCACGGGCTTTTTGATCTCGTCCGCCTCGCCGGTGATCAGGGCTTCGTTGGTCAGGCACTCCCCCGCTACGACCACGGCGTCAGCGTAGATCTGGTTCCCGGCGGAAAAGACCACAATATCGTCCCGCACCAGCTCCGTGGTGTCCACGGTGCGGCGCCGCCCCTCCCGGATTACCACGGCTTTGGGACTGGAGAGGATATTGAGCTTGTCCAAGGTCCGCTTGCTCCGGAGCTCCTGGACGATACCAATGGCGATGTTGGCCAGGACCACGGGCATAAAGGTGAGGTTATACCAGCTCCCCACGGCGATGATCAGCGCCGCCAGGACAAAAAAGACCATGTTGAAGTAGGTGAGGACATTGCTGCGCACAATCTGCCCTACGGTCTTGGTGGGTGGGTCCACAGGGGTATTGGCATAGCCCGCGTCCACCCTGGCCTGGACCTGGGAGGCGGTGAGGCCCTGGGTCGGATCCGTCCGGTACAGGGGCATGTCCGGCCGCGCCGGGGCCTGGGCCCTGGGATTCTTTTTCTTTTTCTGGACCAAACCGGTCAAACGCGCCATGTGAGGGCCTCCAAAATCGCAGTCCTCCCCGCATTTTGCGGGGATTGTTTTTTGTATTGTACCACAGCTTGTGTAAAAAGAGTATATGCATTTTATGAATTTTCCTGAATTTTACATTTTTCAGATGCCGTTTCGCTTACCGGCAGAGGGCCGGGCGCCGGGTTCAGGCAGAAACGTGCGCCGCCGGACACGGAAAAAGCTGCCGCAGGCATGCCTGCGGCAGCTTTTCCACCTGTTGCAGCGCTTCCCTGGAGTCAGGCCGCCTGCCCGCCGGTAAGGCGGGCGGCCAGCCGGGCGTTGGCGATGAGGGAATCCAGCTGGATCCGGGAGGAATACCCCCCTGTCAGCCGATCAAAGGCGGCATTGGCCGCTGGGTGATACTCCACGCCCCGGGCCTCCGCCTCCTTTCCGGCAGCGATCCCCTGGGCCAGCAGGCTGCCGTCCCCGATTCGCAGCGCCTCCGGGATGGGTTGGAGCAGGAGAAGCCGGCCAGGCGGCTCCGGCAGCCGGTCCCCCGTCCAAAGGCCGGACAGGGGGACATCGGCGCTCCGAAAGACATAGCCGGTATAGCGGTCTGTCCCCACCCCCAGGACCTGCACGCCGGCCTCCATGAGCCAGGAAAGGGTTCCCGGAATGTCCAACATATCCTTGGGGCCGGTGGAAACCAGCGTTGCCGGAATGTCCCGCAGGGCGGGGAGGTCTGGGCAGAGGGCCTCCCCGCGGATGTCGCCGATGCCGCCCATGCCGCCGGTTACCGCCAGAGGCAGGCCCAGCCGCCGGCAGACGGCCATGGTCCCCGAGGCCGTAAGCGCCCCGGAAATCCCATCGGCCAGGGCCTGGTCCAGGGTGTCGCAATGGATCCGGCACAGCTCCCCCGCCCGGGCGCGGAACGGGAGATAGGCGGCCATGGAACCGGTCCGGATCTCCCCGGCATCCACCCAGGCGATGCAGTCCATGCCGGCGGGCCACCGGTCCAAAAGCGTTTCGTCGGTCACAGAGGCCAGGCCGTGGGTGAGCAGGGCGGACTCGACCAGAAAGCCGCCCATGCTTACCGCCAGCCCTCCAGGTCGTTAACGTTGTCCACGGTCACCAGGGTCAGGGGCAGATAGACGTTGCTCTCAAAGGTCTCCCCCTCGTTGAGCATGATGGCCATCTGCAGGGCGGCCTTGGTGTAGCGCTCGCTGGAGTAGGACATGGAGCCAGTCATGGTGCCCGCCTCGATGGCGGCGCGGGCGTCGTCCGTGAAGTCCACGCCGTATACCAGCACGTCGTTCCTGCCCTCGGAGGCAAGGGCCTCCACCGCGGCCAGGGCCATAGTGTCGTTGCAGCAGAAAATGCCCTTCAGCTCGGGGTACTCGGTGAGCAGGTCCTTGGTGGCGTCATAGGCCAGGGTGGCGTCCCAGTCGCAGTTCTGCACGGCCACCAGCTCGATGCCCTCCGCGGCCTCCAGGACAGCCTGGGCCCCGGCGGTGCGCCCCTCGCTCTGGCCGGCGCCGGCCAGGCCGGCCAGGATGGCCACTTGGCCGCCCTCGGGCAGGCGGGCGATCATGTCGTTTGCCACGGTCTCGCCCTGCTCTTCAAACTGCACGGTGATCTTGGCGTCCAGATAGCCGCCGGCGTCCGCCAGGGCCTCTTCATCCACGCCGGGTCCCAGGTTGATGACCTTGATGCCGTTCTCATTGCATTTGACGATGCCGGGGATCAGATTGGTGCCGTCGATGGGGGAGACGATGATCACGTCATAATCCATGTCGGCCATGGTCATGAGCACGTCCAGCTGAGAGGCGGTGTCCCCCTCGGTGGTGCCCGTCTGGACGTCCAGGTCGATGCCGTACTCGGCAGCGGCGGCCTCATAGTAATCCTTCATGTTGGCCCAGAAGGCGTTGGTCAGGGAGATGATGACCGCGCCCACCTTGACGTCGCCGTAATTCTCCGGCATGGGGCCGATCTGCTCTTCCATGGCCGCGTCAAATTCAGCGTAGAGCTGCTGCACCGTTTCGGACATGCCGGCGGGTTCCTCCGTTTCGGGGGCGGGGGTCTCCGTGGCCGGGGCCTCGCTCTGGGGGGCGGGCGTGTCGCTGACGGGGGCTGTGGTGTCCGCCGTCGTCCCGCCGCAGGCGGCCAGGCTCAGCACCATGGCCAGAGCCAGCAAAAGCGCGCAAGTTCTTTTCATCTTTTGTTTCCTCCTATGCATTTATTTTTTATATATAAAGGAATACATCCTTTATATTTTCGAAAAGATAATGCCGGCGGGGCGGTATCTCCCCGGCAGGGGACGGCCTCAGCCCGTCCGGCGGCCCCGCTCCCGGAGCTCCGCCGCTGCCACCGCGCACAGGAGCAGGGCCCCCGTGATGAACTGCTGGTAATAGGACGAGACGCTCAGTATGGTCAGGCCGTTGCGGATCAGGCCCAGAAGGAACACGGCGATGACCGTGCCCAGGAGGCTGCCGCTGCCGCCCCGGAGGGCGGTGCCCCCCATGATGACGGCGCAGATGGCGTCCATCTCCATGTCCAGGCCCGCGTTGGCCTCCGCGGAGTTCAGGCGCGCCGTGATGATGATCCCCGCCAGGGCGGCCAGGGCCCCCATCAGCGCGAACACGGAAATCCGGTAGCGGCCTGTGGATACGCCGCTGCGCTTGAGGGCTTCCGGGTTCCCGCCCAGGGCGGTGACATAGGCCCCCCAGCGCATGTGGTAGAAAAAGGGGATGAGGACCAGGACCACCAAAAAGGACATGGTGACCCCGGACTCCATGCCAAAGACGTCGCCAAAGCCGAAGTCCCGGAAGCCCTGGGGCAGCTTGGTGATGGGGATGCCCCGGGTGGCGATGAGGGACATGCCCCGATAGAGGAAGGAGGTCCCCAGGGTGATGATCAGGGCGTTGATCCGGGTCAGGTGGATGATGAGGCCGTTTACCGCCCCCATGGCTGTCCCCAGGGCCAGGGCCAGCAGGATCGCCAGCCAGACCGGCGCCCCCGCCCGCATGGCCATAGCCGCGCCGATGGCGCTGAAGGAGAGGATGGAGCCCGCCGAAAGGTCGATAGCTCCGGAGGCGATTACGCACATCATGCCGCAGGCCAGGATCAGCCGGTAGGAGTTGGCCTCCAGGATGTTCACCACGTTTTTCAGGGAGAAGAAGGACTGGGTGCGGACCGAAAGGAAGGCCATCAGCCCCAGGCATACGGCCAAAAGGAGCAGAGGTACGGACCGGCGGGCACACCATTTTCTCAGCGGGCTCACAGCCTGTCCTCCTCCCGCTCCCGCCGCAGGATTTGCTCCTGCAGGGCGTCCACAGTGGTATCCCCGGTGGCCGTCCCCGTCAGGACACGGCCCGCCCGGAGCACATAGATGTAATCCGCCAGGGCAAAGACCTGGTGGAGGTTATGGCTGATGATCAGCAGCGTCATACCCCGGTCCCGGAGCCCGGCCAGGAGGCGCAGCGTGCTGTGGCTCTCCTGGATGCCCATGGCGGCGGTGGGCTCGTCCAGGAGCAGAAGCTCCCCGGGCCGCCGCAGGGCCCGGGCGATGGCCAGCCCCTGGCGCTGCCCGCCGGACAAGCGGCCAACCGGCTCGGTCAGGTCCGGGATCTCCACATGAATCTCCTCCAGAAGGCGCCGGGCCTCCCGGGCCATGGCCCGACGGTCCAGGAAGGGACCCCGGGTCAGCTCACTGCCCAGGAAGATGTTCTCCACGCTGGTCTTGCAGTCATCCAGGGCCAGATCCTGGTACACCGTGCGTATGCCAAGTGCCATGGCCCGCCGGATGGTGAGGCCATGACAGCAGGCCTCGCCCACCTGGATCTCTCCCCGGTCCGGCAAAAGGTTCCCGGAGAGGATCTGGATCAGGGTGGATTTCCCCGAGCCGTTGTCCCCCACCAGGGCCGTGATGCTCCCACGGGCCACCTCCAGGGTGGCGTCCCGGAGGGCCTGAATATGGCCAAATCGTTTGGCTATGCCTTTGACAGAAAGGATCGTTTCCCCCATGAGTCCGTACCGGCCGCCTTTTCTCTGTTGTCTCCGTCCGGCAGCGCCGGATGGGCCTTTGTCCTTCGTTATAATACCATTCCGCCTTCTCCCGGTACAAATCGGCAGATATAATGCCCTATCATATATAGATTTTTTCGATAGAACCTGCCTGTAAAAGACTTTGGAGCAAACGAACCCCCCGGCGGGATAAACCCGCCGGGGGGTTCGTTTTGGACCGTGCGCGGCGTCAGCCCACGACGGTGTCGAAGTTCATGAAGATCTGGGCAACCTGGGCCCGGGTGGCGGAGCTCTGAGGGGCGTAGGTGCCGTCTCCCATACCGTTGATGACCCCGGCCTGCTGTAAGGCGTACACCGCCGTACGCTTGGCACTGGAGCTGATGCTGCCGTCATCGCTGAAGGTGGTCTTGTCCTGATCCTTGGGCAAAGTGACGCCATATGTCACAGAGTAATTATAGAGGAGCAGGGCCATGTCCTCCCGGCTGATGGCGCTCTCGCCGTTGAAAGTACCGGAGGCAGCCCCGTCCAGGATACCGGTGAGGTAGGCCCACTGGGCATAGCCGTTATAGTACTGCCCTGCGCCCATGTCGCTCAGGCCTCCGGTGTAGGCCTTGATGTAGTCCCCCCGGATGTAGCCGGTCTTGCCGTTGGTCTCCACCTTGTACCAGG
>CALWOS010000117.1 GCA_944383185.1 uncultured Oscillospiraceae bacterium | reverse complement strand
AAAACGGCAACCTCCTCATCATCCACAGCGCCAGCGGCGCCAACAACGAGGTCATCACTGGAGTACGCGGCTTAACAGCCCTGGCGAGGCAGAAATAAATTATATGATAGCGCTATATACCCAGTGTTGACCAACTCTGTGCTTATAAGACACAGGGTCAGAGATATCTCTGACCCTGTGTCTTATTGATTTTCAAACGGTTTGATGGCTGCTTTGCCCAGTGATTTTCGCTTTGGGCCTGTGCGTAAATGTTATGCCTCCACAATTCATTGTGTTATGCAAAAATCGCAGGAACCACATTCAGCGCCAGAATGCTCCGGAAGGTATACCCCAAAAGCTGGCGGTAAAAGGGCTCCTGGGGGTCAACCAGGATCAGAAGCATGATCACGTATTCTGCTATGCAAAGGAGCATGGCCAGGTAGTAGCAGGCATAGCGCCATTTGGAGAGGCAGTCCCGAAAATCCAGAAAAAGATACCGTCCCGCAAAGGTCTGCCTGCGCTGCGTCTTGTCCCGCCGCGCCTTCACTTCCCACTTTCCGATGATGGCGCCGCAAAAGTGGCTGATCGTCCCCAGGTGCACGAGATATGAGGCGATAAACATGCCGACACCTGCAAAGGTATAGGCAAAAAATTCTACGACAGGTCCATCCATCTTTACGCTCCTTTCCACAAACTGCAAGGCGCTTTCATTATTTTTTTCTTAGGGCGCATCAAAGAGTTCCAGCAGGAGGATATTTTCAAAGCCCATGGTTTCCAGGATCTTATCCACATCTTCTTTCCCTTCAATGGTCACGGCCTCCGGCGGTAGGGCGTTCTTGATGCCGACAAGCAGCTCCAGCGCAGCGGTCTGGCTATCCTCCAGATAAGGGCTGTAGTCGGAAAGAGAAACAAAGTGAAATGTATGCTCGTCCTTTGTCCGGAAGGTCGCAGTGTAGCCCCAGAGGTCCTCGTCGCGCTGGATCCAGTCACTTGCGATGGTGAGTGCAGCGATGTCGTCAACAGTGTATACCGCGCTCCGCTGATTCAGGAAATTGTAGTGGACCAGGCAGGCATCCGGGTCATTTTCCAGACTGTCCCGGGTGAAGAGACCGACAAAGCAGAAGAAGATCGAGCACAGGAAAAAGCCCACCAAAACCACGATTGTGCGGGAATCCCGCAGTACCGGAGGTAAACAGAAGCGTCTTTTCTTCGGCTTGTTTCGCCAAAAGATCGGGTAGACCCCCTCCCATGGCGGCTCACCATAGCGGATTGCCGGATTCCCAAAAATTGGGATCTGGTTTTTCAGGCCATACAGATACAGCATGAAGCCGGAAAGTGTCAGAACGGCAAGAATCGGGATCGTGCCGATCTCTGCGACACTGGAAGCACATGCGATTACATCCGGATCTCGGAATCGAATAAAAAGCAAAAGCCAGGTTTTATATATAAGCATGGCACAGATAAAAGCTACTACGACAAAAAGACAGATAAAGTAGATGGCCTTGTCGAGCAAAGAGAGGGGAGGCATCTTTTTGTTTCCCCACTCCTTATAATGATCGTGGTTTTCCATAAGATCACACTCCAGCTTTTGAAATGGACTTTCCATAAAATACGAAAATCCAAATAGAGTATAGCCGCCTTATGCATATTCATAATATATTGCACCACTTGGCAATCTTGTTTTGATTCAGATCCAGCTAAATAGCTATAGCTTGTAGATAGTGTCCCATTGTCCCAGCCAGCAAGGCGATGGAACGAGTTGTAAACATATAGGAGCAGGTTCCCCTACTTCCACTATACACTTCAGAAACAATGCGGTCAAGATCATTATAGGTATGGTAGAAAACAGCTTCTTTTGTGAATAGCTTCGCGGAATGCTTGCATGTTTTTGCACATTTTGTTATACTGTGGAAAAATGCACGGAGGAGTGCTTGATCTTCATGGCTGAGTCCAATCTGACCAAAAAGGCGCTGGCCCAGGCTTTGAAGGAACTGACCCAGACCCAGCCCTTCGAGAAAGTCGGCATCAACGATATCTGCAACGCCTGTCATGTGAGCCGGAAAACCTTCTACTACCATTTCCGGGATAAATACGCCCTTGCAGAATGGATTTTTGATACGGAGATCATAGAATTGCTGCAGAAGTGTAATCTTGATGACTACTCGTCTATGGTCCTGCCTATCTGTCAGTATCTCTATCAGAACCGGACGTTCTATGTCAGCCTGATGCACTATCAGGGCCAAAACGCGTTTCGGGCCCACTTTCAAGATTTCCTGTTCAGCGCGGTGGAGAAATTTCTCCTTCCGGAATATACCGAGATCAACGCAGTCGCAGACATGGGCGGCATAGACGCAGATGAGACGCAGACTTTCTACGCTCATTTTCTTGCGGACGCAATTCTAAGCGCAATTTACCGCTGGATGAGCGAAGGCGCCAAGCTGCCGCCGGAAAAGTTTGCCGCCCTGCTGAAAAGCACGGAAGTATTGATTCAAATCAAAGCCCACCAGCAGCAATCGGAACCAAAAGAACATCCGGGCGTATAATGCGCCTACATCTACGTCAAAAAGAGACGGCGTATCAAGACGTGTCCTCATAAAGATGACTACAGATTGTGAGAACAGGCAGGTGTTGCAAAGGCAACGCCCGCCTGTTTTGCCATGCACTTTGGATGATGTTCAGATTCCCAACCGCACTAACACCCATGTAATCATGAAGTTATTCTGATTGCCTTGCATGCTTCGGCCATTCCACATTCTTCTCATGCGCCGCGATTGTCCCCATGAACAACTGCAGCAGAGGAATCCAGTGTCCCAAAGAGGCATAGCAATAAAAACTGCTGGATTTCGCCATTATGACTGAATCCAGCAGTTTCCTTTATCGCCAATCCGCTGTCTTTTCCTGTCAGGAGAGCGCTCCCAGCGCGGCGTTCAGGGCAAACACACCAGCCAGGCAATAGAGGGCCGGGTCCACCAGGTGGGCCCGTTTCCGGCACACCATCACCACCACGTAGGAAACCACGCCCAGCATGACGCCGGTGGTGATGGAAAAGGTGAAGGGCATGCCCACGATCATCAGGAAGCTTGGCAAAGAAATCTCCACATGCTTCCACGTGATCTGGGTAATGCCGCTCATCATAGACATGCCCACCATCACCAAGGGCGCGGCCAGGGCCGCCCCGGACACCACCCCCGCAAAGGCGTCAAAAGGCAGCAGGCACAGGAAAAGCACCCCCGTGACTACCGGCGCAAGGCCCGTGCGGGCGCCCTCCCGGATGCCGGTGGCGGATTCCGCCACGGTGGTCACGCTGCTGACCCCCAGCAGGGCCCCGGCGCAGGTAGCGGCGCCGCAGCTGAGCATGGCCTCCCGCTGCCCAGGAAGGTCTCCCGCGGCATCTGTGAGCTTGGCGTCCCCTGCCACGCCCAGGAGAGTGCCCAGGGCGTCAAAATACTGCGAGACCACCAGGGAGAGCAATGCGGAAAGCAGCGGGATGGGACCCATCGTCAAAAGCCCGGGAAAATCCGGCATCCACGCCGCCAGGGAGAGCGCCGGCGCCACCGAAGCCGCCTGGGGCAGGACGGTTACCCCCAGGGGAACGCCCAGCACCACTGTCAGCGCCATACCCAGCATGAGCGCCCCGGGGATCCTTTTGAGCACCAGCACCGCCGTCAGGAAAATGCCCAGCAGCGCCAGAAGCGGCTCCGGGGCAGCCAGGGTCCCCATATCCACCAGGTTATTGTCCGCGGTGATGAGCCCGGCGTTGATGAGTCCGGAGAGGGTGAGAAAGAGCCCCACCCCGGCGGACAGGGCGAACTTGAACGGCATGGGCAGCGCGTCGTTGAGCCGCGCCCGCAGGGGACTGAGGCTCAGAAGAAAAAACAGCGCCCCGGAGAGCAGCACCAGGGCCAGGGCCTGCTGCCCGGTGCAGCCGTACTGCCCGCAGAGGGTATAGGCAAACAGGGTCGTAAAGCCCAGGCCGGGCGCCAGGGCAAAGGGCAGGTTGGACGTGAGCCCGGACAGGACGCTGCCCACGGCGGCGATCAGGCAGGTGGCTGTCATGACCTCCCGGAAGTCCATGCCCACTCTGGAGAGCAGGCCCGGGATAACCAAGGCCAGGTATGCCATAGAGCAAAAGGTGGTGCATCCGCCCCGGAGCTCCCGGCCCAGGGTGGAGCCGCGCTGGGAAATGCGGAAAAAACGATCCAGTTGCTGTTTCACTTCGCACCTCCTATATCGCCGAAAGAACATACATAGCCACAAACAGAGCGCTCAACACATAGGTGACAGGCGGAATCTTCTTCCCCTTGCCGCTGACCAGGCTGATGGCGGTGTAGGAGATAAAGCCCACGCCGATGCCGTCCGCCACCGAATAGGTAAAGGGGATCATAATCATGGTGAGGAAGCACGGCAGGGCGATCTCCACCTGGTGCCAATAGATGTTGGTGGCGTTGTGGATCATCAGCATCCCGATGACTACCAGCGCCGGCGAAGTGGCCGCTCCGGGAATCACCCCCGCAATGGGGGCAAGTAGGATGGCAGCCAGAAAAAGCGCCCCGGTGGCGGCGGTATAAAGCCCGGTCCTGGCCCCATCCGCCACGCCGGTGGAGCCCTCCACGGGGATGCCGATGGGGGGCGCGCCCAGCAGCGGGGCGGCGGCAGTGGAAAGGGCCACCGCCGTCATCCCCCGGCTGTACCGGCCCAAGCCACCCGTTTCATCCAGCAGGTCTCCCGCCCCGGCAATGCAGATCAGGGCGCCCAGCGTGTCAAAGCACAGGCACATGGTAAAGGTGACCACGGCGGTGACCAGGGGCAGCACCCCCAGGGACAGCACGCCGCCGAAATCCGGGGAAAGCAGCAGGGGCCGCAGGGAGGCCAGGGAAAGCGTCATGGATTCCGGCGCCTGGGTCACCCCCAGAGGGAAGCCCAGCAGAGTGGTGGCCACAATGCCGATGAGCATGGCGCCCTTCACCTTCCAGGCCATGAGCACGCCGGTAATCAGCAGCCCCAGGATGGCCAGGAAGGTGGCCGGGGCGCCGATATCCCCCAGAAGCAGCGCGCCGTCCTCCGCCCGGACGATGCCGGAGTTGAGCAGGCCGATAAGGGCAATAAACAGCCCCAGGCCCGCGCTGATGGCGTTTTTCATGCTGGGCGGGATACAGGAGATCATCTGGTCCCGCAGGGGCGTCAGGCTGATGATGAGATAGGCCACGCCTGACAGGCTCACCACCGCCAGGGCCTGGGACCAGGTGTAGCCCATAGTGAGGCAGAGGGTATAGGTAAAAAAGGCGTTGAGCCCCACCCCCGGCGCCAGCATGAAGGGCAGGCCAAAGGCGGCGGAGAGGAAGCAGGCCAGGGCGGAGCTGAGGCAGGTGGCCAGAAGCACGCCGGTATAGTCCATGCCGGTCTGGGACAGATAGCTGGGTGTGACAAACAGGATATAGGCCACGGAGAAAAAGGAGGTCAGCGCCCCCAGCAGTTCCCGCCGGACAGTAGTCCCCCGCTCCGTCAGGTGAAATATCCGATCCAGCCTCCTCATGTTTCATCCTCCTCCGGTTTCTCCATACGCAGCACCACGTCCGCCTGGGTAATCACAAAGGCCGAGCGCGCCGCCGTCACGGCGCGGCACACCAGCAGCTTTTCCCGCAGCTTGGCCGTCACGTCCTCCACGCCTGCCCGGATCTCCGGATCCTCGGCCCAGGCATAAACCACCACCCGCTCCGGCTCCAGTTCCACCCGCCGGATGGCCATGTGCTTGCGGAATTCCCGGCGGTCCCGGGGGCTGGGCATCTTGTCCACATCGTAAAGGAAGCTCACATTGCGGTCTGCGGCGATGTCCAGCTCATCGGCAAGGCACAGCAGCGCCGCCAAATAGGGCAGGCAAACCGTTTTGCCGGGCTCCACCTCGAATTGGGCAGGGTAACCCTCCTGGTCCATCAGGTCAGTTTTCCGGTGGCCCCGGCAGACCTGAATCACCGCACGGGCATAATGCGCGTTGGGAAAGTCCAGCATCTTCCAGTACTTTTCTAAATAGAGGCCGGACAGCTCCTGGTGGTGATCCCGTACGGCCCAGGCCCGGGCAGTGTCATCTGCCGGCTCCGGGAGGCCCAGCGCCACCCGGAACTGGTCAAAGTCCGCCGCGGAGACCCCCATGCCCACATCGTGGAACAGCGTCCCCATCAGCAGCACATAGAGGTCCTCCGCGGTCAGCTTCTCAATCTGGCCGCCGATGAGCTGACCGCAAAGCTCTTGGATATCCAGGGTGTGCAGCACTGTGTGGTCGGTAAAGTCGGGAAAGTAGTTCTCATACCGGCAGAGCATCCCCTGGGAGATCACCACGCAGTCCCGGTACCGGCGGTGGAGCTCCGGCGAGAGTTCTGCCAGCCGGCGTGTCATGCCATAATCCAGTTCCAACGCAGCCTCTCCCCTTCTTCCTAATTGGTCGCCAGGAACATCAGCGCAAACAGCCCCGCAATGACCCAGGTGCCTACACGGATCTCCTCTCCCCTCCCGGCGAGCAGCCGGATCAGGACGTATGAGATCACGCCAAAGGCGATTCCATGGCGATCCCGTCCAGCAGAACCAGAGCGAGGGCATTGGCATAGCTCAGGCCGAAGCCGAGGCACACCGTATAAACGAAAAACGCGTTGGACCCCATGGCGGAAGCCTGCGCCAGAGGCAGGTTGGCCAGAAACCCGATGAGGATGGTGCCGATGGCGGCGGAAAGGGCCGTGGCGATATAAATGGCGTGATAGGACACGCCGGGCAGCTCGGCAAACATCCCGGAATTGACCATCAGGATATACGCCATCGTCATAAAAGTGGTCAATCCCGCCAGCAGCTCTGTCCGGATATTCGACCCCTGTTCCGACACGTGAAACAGCTTTTCAATCACCGCTCCCCGCTCCTTTCCTGATCCGCTCCCGGCTGCCGGGAGCTGGGCGTCCCGTGGCAAACGCCAAGGCCGCTCCGCCTTGGCCGTCCGCTGTTCCGTGCACGGGTGCGATCCCATTGTAACGGCGATCCCTCCATTGTGAACCGCCTGCAAAAAATTCCGCTTTATTTGCGCAGGATTTGCCGCTTTTTGCCGGGAGCGCGCCCAGGTATTTTTCCTCCCGGAGCGGTTCAGGAATCTGTCCTGCCGGTTCCGCTTTGCCAAGCTCCGGCTGTTTTTCTCCAGCACGAGGTTGGAAAGCGCTCCCGCAGCCTCTCTGCTAAAGGCTTCGAGACATTTCTCTTTACGCAAAGGGGCTTTTGCGGTACTGTCCCTTTGGCTCTCTTGTGCAAACCGCCCGTGAGAAGGGACGCAGCAAATTGTCAAACGAAGCGCAGCAGAAATTGCTGTTCAAAGTCTTGCCGTTCCTGGGCAAAACTCTGTTTTCAAAGCCTTGCGGGGCCTGGCGTTCCATAACGCCAGGCCCCGCAAGGTTCTGAACTTCCTTTCCGTTCAGAAATCGTTGGACGCTGAGATTCATTTCTGCTGCGCTTCGTTTGACACTTCACTACTGCGGCATTTTAAAAGTTCGTTCCCGGTTTGGAAAAACGGCGGAGTTGTTCTGCCAGAGGTTTTGACAAGATGGAGTCTCCCATCGGGACTTCCCTGCCCTGCTTGTACTCTGTGATTGTGCCGTCCGGCAGGACGCCAAGAAAACACGGGTCTTGGGAAACGCACACGTCGACGTAGAGGTTGTCCCGGTAGAAATCCAAGGCCAGCGTGGGATACCGCTGTCCTATGCGGGCGTCCAGCACATAGGAGTAGACAGAGGACACGTCCGCGGCACCGGTATCCCCCTGCGCGATCAAGAGCGCCGCGATGCCCGCCCAGGGCAGAATCCGTTCCATCCAGTGACCGGATATGATTTCCTCCACGTCTTCCTTGCTGGAATAGGTGCGGTAGATCAGGTAGGGACATCTTCTGTCCCGCAAGTGCCGCACCTGCTCCTCCCAGTCTTGGGCGCTGCTGTCCACCCCCAAAAGCATATTGAGGGGGATCGCCGCTTGGGAAAGCATGCCCACTTCCAGGTCTGCAGGCAACAGCAGGCAGAAGGCGCAGTTCCGGTTCGCAGCGCTGATTTCCAAAGCCATCTGCACAGAAGGTACGTCCTCGGCAAACAAGAAATAGCTATAGATGCCCAGCTTCGTCCCTTCCTGGGCCAGCCGGAGATAGTCCTCCATCGAGAGATCTCCCGGCCCTGCCTTCATATGGAGTGTCATCGACCAAGGGATATTATGGCCACGCTGAGCCTCTTCCGTCCGGATCCGCTTTGCCCCTTGGGTAAGGCTGTTCCAGCCCAGGGCCATCCCGAAAGACATCAACCGGTCCTCGTCCACCGACTGAACTGTGTTCTGAATCAGCGTGTAATAGGGACTGTTCTCCCGCTTTAAGATCCCATGGGCCATATCCAAAAACTTTTTCTGGAACTGCCCGTCAGCAGCTTCCAACCCCAGGTCCACCAGATTTCGGATCGCCCGCTTGGGATCTCTCTGAATCTCACGAAAGCTCCGGCGGACAATGGATTCTACAACAGTTCGATTGATTTGTGCCCGTGTCATGCTCGTTTTTCACCTTACACTATTAAGATTCGCTGCTGTTTTGGTATATCCGGTTCGTCCGTTCCCAATCCAACCCGCCAGCGGGATGGACATCATCCGCGGATCATAATAGCCGGCAGCAGCGCAGAGGCGAGTTGTATGCCTGTTTTGTAGAACGTGCGCTCCCTGTACCGGAGAGAGACTGCAGGCACGCTGGCGATCCGGACGGCTGCGTATGCGGCACAGATCTCCCCCTGGGCCGTTTTTCCACTTGCCTGTCATTATAAAGAGCAGGTCGAATGGACGGCATGGACAAATTTGCTCGATTGTGTCAAAAGGTAACACTTTGAGAAAAATAGCGAAAAATGACACATTCACGCAATAATGGCCGGTGACAAAAGCTTTTTCCCATTTTAAAATGTGGTCAATCCGAAGCGGAGAACATCCGCTGCGATTGAGGATACATTTTTTAATCATATTGAGAAATGCGAGGTCATTATCATGAGCATGTCGGACAAGGCCAAAAACGCCGCACTGAGCATGGTGATCCATCAGGCGCTGGACTATTTGGAGAAAGACCCGGAGGCAAACATCCCCAAGCTGATGAGCCTGGTGGATAAGGTCGTGCCGGAGAACTGGTATGTTTCCCAGCGGAATGCGTTCCGGAACGCGATCCACGACAAAAACAACAACTGGTACCAGCTGATCATGAAAGTCTACGACCTGGATCCGGGGGTACGGAAGGCCTTTTTCCAGAATTTCATCGTCAACGCTTCCCTGAAGGGCAGCGCCACCCAGGAAGAGGCCGCGGCCAGAGAGGGCTGCAACGTGCCCTGGGCGATCCTGCTGGATCCCACTTCCGCCTGCAACATGCACTGTACCGGCTGCTGGGCCGCCGAATACGGCAACAAGCTGAACCTCACCCTGGAGGAGCTGGACTCCATCGTCACGCAGGGCAAAAAGCTAGGTACTTATATGTACATCTTCACCGGCGGCGAACCGCTGGTCCGGAAAAAAGACATCATTGCCCTGTGTGAGAAGCACAGCGACTGCGAGTTCCTCTCCTTCACCAACGGCACCCTCATTGACGAGGCCTTCTGCCAGGAGATGCTGCGGGTGAAAAACTTCGTCCCCGCCATCAGCCTGGAGGGCTTTGAGGACGCCAACGACGGCCGCCGGGGCGAGGGCGCGTATCAGAAGGTGATCCATGCCATGGCTCTGCTCAAGGAGCACAAGCTGCCCTTCGGCATCTCCACCTGCTACACCAGCAAGAACGTGGACGATGTGAGCAGTGAGGCCTATTTCGACAAGCTCATCGACGCAGGCGCCCTGTTCGTGTGGTTCTTCCACTACATGCCAGTGGGTAAGGACGCGGCCACCGACTTGCTCCCCACCCCAGAGCAGCGGACCAAGATGTACCGCAGCTACCGGGAGTTCCGCAAGACCAAGCCCATCTTCTCCATGGACTTCCAGAACGACGCTGAGTACGTAGGCGGCTGCATCGCCGGTGGGCGGCGGTATCTGCACATCAACGCCCGGGGCGATGTGGAGCCCTGTGTGTTCATCCACTACTCCAACGTGAACATCCGGGACTGCACGCTCCTGGAGGCTCTGAAATCCCCCCTCTTCATGGACTATCACGACAACCAGCCCTTTAACGGCAACATGCTCCGCCCCTGCCCCATGCTGGAAAATCCGGAGCGGCTGCGGGCCATGGTGAAGGAGACAGGAGCCAAGTCCACCGACTATGAGTCCCCGGAGGAAGTGGACACGCTCTGCGACCGCACCACGCCATATGCAGAGAACTGGAAGCCCACGGCGGACAAACTGTGGGAGGAAAGCCAGGCCGCGAAAACCGGAAGGCCGTAAACGCTATGGGATACCGGATTTTCACCGATGCCACCGCTGACCTGTCTCCAGAGCTCCTGGCTGCCATGAGCGGCGTGACCATCATCCCCATGGACATCACCCTGGGAGACCGGGGCTATACCTACGGCCCCGAGGGCGACATCACGGTGGATGACTTCTATGCCGGGCAGCGGTCCGGACTGTTTGGAAGCACCTCCCAGATCAACTTTAGCACCTATTCCAAGTATTTCGGCCAGGCATTGGAGGCGGGGGAGGATGTCCTCTACCTGTGCTTCTCCTCCGGCCTGTCCGGGACTTTCCAAGCGGTGCGGCTGTACGCGGAAGACTTGAGGGATCAATACCCCCAGCGGAAGATTGTGTGCATCGACACGCTGTGCGCCTCCATCGGCGAGGGGCTGCTGGTGGCGGAGGCCGCCCGGCTCCAGGCCGCGGGCATGGACATGGAAGAACTGGCACAGTGGGTGGCGGACCATCGCTTAGAGTCCTGCCATTGGTTTACGGTGGACACCTTTGAGCATCTCAAGCACGGCGGCCGGGTGTCCGCCGCCACCGCCGCCGTGGGCAGCCTGTTACAGATCAAACCCATGCTCCGCCTGTCCGAGACCGGGGAGTTGGCGGTAACGGAAAAGCCCCGGGGAAACAGGCGTGCCATGGAAGCGCTCCTCAAACGGATGCGCCAGGGTTGGACGCCCCAGCTGAGTCCCACCGTCATTGTGGGGCACGGCGACTGCCCGGACCGGGCAGAGGAGCTGCGCCGGGCAGTACAGGCGGAATTTCCCACCGCCCAGGTGACCATCGCCCCTATCGGGCCCGTAATCGGAGCCCACACTGGGCCGGGTATGCTGGCGCTGGTATTCTGGGGGACGGAGCGCTGACCATTGCCGTGGCTATTCTTTTTGAAAAGGTTACAAAGGTCCTCTCTCCAGGTCCGGTCCTCACCTCCCCCATCCTCCGGGCACAGGCCTCCCCCGCGCCATAAGAAATAGTCTTGAGATTTCCCAGTGGTTCTCAAGACTATTTCCGTTTTTATTATATTCCCAATAATATCACACCTGAAGCTTACCGGGTAACAGTTCCCGCGCAAATTTGCTTCAGACAGCCTCTGTTGCAGTTCCTGTAGAGATATGGCGCAAGGCCGCTTCTCCACGCTTTTCGCGCGCTCAGCTGTACATGCGCAGGCATGCCTCCACCAAGTCCCAGAACCGGGCGGTGTCGATCCCGACGCCCACCTTGGCGTTGGCCTCCACCAGACCGCGCCGCACCCGCATCTCGTCGCAGACGGTCCTGCCGTAGCAGGGGCCCTCGTTGACATCCACCACGACATGCATATCCCGGGTCGTGATACACGCCGGATCCACAAGATAACCAATGCAGGTGGCGTCGTGAACCGGGCCGGCCTCCAGGCCGTTGAATTCCCGCTGGGTGTTCAGGGTAAAGCGCATGATGTCCCCGAACAGCTTCCCGGCGGTGTTGCCCACGGCCTCCATGCGCCGGATAATATCCGGGGTGCAGACCGTCTGGTTGGTGAGATCCAGCCCCATCATGACGATGGGCACGCCGGAGGTAAAAACCACCCGGGCAGCCTCCGGGTCCGCGTAAATGTTGAACTCCGCTGCAGGCGTGGTATTTCCCAAGCCATAGGCTCCGCCCATGAGGACGATCTCCTTGATCTTGGGGACAATGGCCGGTTCCATGCGCATGGCCACGGCGATGTTGCTCAACGGCCCGACCGGCACCAGGGTAATGTCCCCGTCGCTGGCCAGGAGGGTGTCGATGAGGAAGCGCACGGCGTGCTCCGGCTGGGCCTTGCGGTGCAGGGGGCCGAACACCGGGCCGTCCAGGCCCGTCTCCCCATGGATATCCCCGGCCACGATCTGCTGGCGCATGATGGGCCGTTTCATCCCCGCATACACCGGCACGTCAATGTCCAGGAGCTGGCAGACGTTCAGCGCGTTCACCAGGTTTTTTTCCAGGGTCTGGTTTCCGGCAACAATGGTGATTCCCAGCAGCTCTATGGCCGGGTGCCTTGCCGCCATCAGCATGGCGATGGCGTCGTCGTGCCCGGGGTCACAGTCCAGAATGATCTTGATTTTTTCCATACGGGGTCCGCCTCCCTTTGATTTGATGCTTGCATTATACCGGAAACTCCCGTATAGTGGATATGAGAAATCTCATATTTTCTATTTGGGAGGCAGTGGCATGAAACAGATCCGAAGCCGGGAGGCAGTGGAGCGGTGTATTGCCGCCTCCGGTTATAGGGAACATTTCTCCTTTGACGTCCGGGAGGACACAGCCCTTTTCCAGGCGGAGGCCGGGGAGTACATCATCCGGGAGGGGATCATGCCGGAATATCTTTTCTACCTGTGCCAAGGCCGGGTCAAGCTCTGCACCACCATGGAAAACGGCCAGGTGCGCCTGATTGACTTTTTCCAGGCCCCCTGCTTCATCGGGGAGATGGAGCTCATCTCCGCAGACGGGGAGGTTCGGGCCGTCCAGGCCCTGGAGCCCTGCCGCTGCCTGGCACTGCCCCTGGCGCGCCATCGGGAGCGGCTGCTCCGGGACCCCCGCTTCCTGTTGGAGCTGTGCCGGCTCCTAGCGGAAAAAAACCGCCGGAACGTGATCGCCTTTACCCGGAATCAGAGCTTCCCCCTGGGCAACCGCCTGGCCAGTTTTATCCTCCTGACGGCGGAAGGGGACATCTACCGGCAGCCGCACACCCAAGCCGCCGAGTACCTGGGGGTGAGCTACCGGCATCTGCTCTATGTGTTGGCGGATTTTGTGAAAAGGGGCTATCTTCAGAAGGAAGGCCGCAGCTACCGCATTGCGGACCGCCCGGCCCTGGAGCGTCTTTCCCGATGAGGCGCACGCGCAAAAAAAAGCGGGAAGCCGCCGGAATCCGGCGGCTTCCCCTATTTTTGCCTGTATGCTTATTTTTCCTCCACCGTGAATTCCCCGTTCTGGAAATCCACCACCAACGTGGAGTCGGGCTCCAGGTCTGTGGCGATGAGCTTCCGGGCAATCCGGGTCTCTATGGCGGTCTGGATGAACCGCTTCAGAGGCCTGGCGCCGTACATGGGATCGTAGCCCCGGTCCACAATGGCGCTCCGGGCAGCGGGAGTGACCTCCAGCAGCACCCGGCGGTCGGCCAGGCGGCGGGCCAGGTCCTTCAGCTGCAGTTCCAGGATCTGCTCCACGTTTGCCCGGGTCAGGGGCTTGTAGAACACGATCTCGTCCAGACGGTTGAGGAACTCCGGACGGAAGCTGCGCTTCAGGAGCTGGTCCACAGCCTTCCGAGCGTCCTCACTGATCTCGCCCTGTTCGTTGATACCGTCCAGGATGATATCGCTGCCCAGGTTGGAGGTGAGGATAAGGATGGTGTTCTTGAAGTCCACGGTGCGGCCCTGACTGTCGGTAACGCGGCCGTCGTCCAGGATCTGGAGCAGGACGTTGAACACGTCCGGGTGGGCCTTTTCCACCTCGTCAAAGAGCACCACGGCATAGGGCCGGCGGCGGACGGCCTCGGTGAGCTGGCCGCCTTCCTCATAGCCCACATATCCCGGAGGCGCGCCGATGAGCCGGGATGTAGAGTATTTCTCCATATACTCGCTCATGTCGATACGCACCATGGCGTTCTCGTCATCGAACAGGGCCTGGGCCAGGGCCTTGGCCAGCTCCGTCTTGCCCACGCCCGTGGGGCCCAGGAACAGGAAGCTGCCGATGGGCCGGCGGGGGTCCTGGATGCCTGCGCGGCTGCGCAGGATGGCGTCGCAGACCTTTTCCACGGCCTCGTCCTGGCCCACCACGCGCGCGTGGAGGGTGTCGTCCAGGTGCAGGAGCTTCTCCCGCTCCCCTTCCATGAGCTTGCTCACGGGGATGCCCGTCCACCGGGCCACAATCCGGGCGATCTCCTCTTCGGTGACCCGGTCCCGGAGCAGGGTGTGGTGATCTGTCTCCGCCTCTTTCTCCGCGGCCTCCAGCTCCTTCTGGAGGGCGGGCAGGCGGCCATAGCGCAGCTCGGAGGCCCGGCCCAGGTCGTACTTGTTCTGGGCGATCTCGATCTCGGAATTCACCTTATCGATCTCCTCCCGGATCTTCTGGGCCTTGCCGATGGTATTCTTCTCGTTTTCCCATTTGGCCTTCATGGCGCTGAACTCGTCCCGGAGCTCCGCCATCTCGGCACGCAGGTCGGAAAGCCGCTCCTGAGAACGCTTGTCGGTCTCCTTCTTCAGGGCCGTCTCCTCAATCTCCAGCTGCATGAGCTTCCGGGAAATCTGGTCCATCTCCGTGGGCATGGAATCCAGCTCCGTCTTGATCATGGCGCAGGCCTCATCCACCAGGTCGATGGCCTTGTCCGGCAGGAACCGGTCGGTGATGTAGCGGTTGCTCAAAGTGGCGGCGGCGATGAGGGCCTGGTCCTGGATCTTCACGCCGTGGTAGACCTCATAGCGGTCCTTCAGGCCCCGGAGGATGGAAATGGTGTCCTCCACCGTGGGCTCCTCCACCATCACAGGCTGGAACCGGCGCTCCAGAGCCGGGTCTTTTTCGATATATTTCCGATATTCGTTCAGGGTGGTGGCGCCGATGCAGTGGAGCTCGCCCCGGGCCAGCATGGGTTTCAGGAGGTTGCCGGCGTCCATGGCGCCGTCGGTCTTGCCGGCGCCCACGATGGTGTGGAGCTCGTCGATAAAGAGGATGATCTTGCCGTCGGACTGCTTGATCTCGCTGAGGACGGCCTTGAGCCGCTCCTCAAACTCACCCCGGAACTTGGCGCCGGCCACCAGCGCGCCCATATCCAGGGAGAAGAGCATCCGGTCCTTCAGGTTGTCCGGCACATCGCCCCGGACGATCCGCATGGCGAGGCCCTCGGCAATGGCAGTTTTGCCCACGCCGGGCTCGCCAATGAGGCAGGGGTTATTCTTGGTCTTCCGGCTCAGGATGCGGATCACGTTGCGGATCTCGTCGTCCCGGCCGATCACCGGGTCCAGCTTCTGGCTCCGGGCCAGGGCCGTAAGATCCTGACCATATTTCTGCAGGGCGTTATACGTTTCCTCCGGGTTGTCGCTGGTGACCCGCTGGTTGCCCCGGACAGACTTGAGCGCCTCCAGGACCTTTTCCTTGGTGACGCCGGCGCCGCGCAGGATGCTCCGGATGTTGTCCGAGGGTTTTTCCAAGATGCCCAGGAATACATGCTCCACGGAGATATACTCGTCCTGCATGCGCTTGGACTGCCGCTCCGCCTCCTGAAGGGCCTGCTCCAGCTCCCGGCCCAGGTAGACCTGGTCCGTACCGGTAACTTTAGGCAGCCGCTCCACCACGCCCCGCACAGAGGCGTCCACGCCGGCGGGGTCAATGCCGGCTTTGAGCAGAAGCTGGGGGATCAGGCCGTTCTCCTGCTCCAGGAGGGCCAGGAGCATATGGGCCTGTTCCAGCTGTTGATTGCCGTGCTCCCGGGCCAGGGACTGGGCCTGCTCCAGGGCGGCAAGGGTTTTCTGTGTGAATTGATTGGCGTTCATAAAAACCGACCTCCTTTATGGGTCATGTTACTTGGTTATTTCAAAGTCTGGGTCCGCAGTTCTGGTAGTATTCCCGGTAACACTTCTCCACTTGGGCCACGGCCTGCTGAGGCTCATCCAGATGGTAGAAAAAGGCCTTCAGCGCTCCGTCAAAGGCCCCCACATAGTCGCTGAGCATCCTGCCCAGTTCCTCGCCGGTGACCTCCATATCCATCCGAAGCATTAGCTTGCGGGTAAAGCGCCCGTCGGAGACGGCGTACTGGCAGCCGGGGACATAGCTGCTCTCAATGCGCATCCACAGCTTGAAAAACTGCATGATGTACAGCAGGAGGCTGTGGTTCTTGGTGCGCATGGTGACACGCAGTTCGCCAAAGGCGGCCTCCCCGCCCCGGTAGAGCTCCACACTGTAGCGGACATTGGGATTATATTTATAGGTGAGCGCTGAGCGCATGTTCAAAATGCTGCTGTTGCCCCGCAAAAGCACCTGGAAGCTGTCCCGGCCTGTGAGGAGGTGCTCCATCTCTCCAAAAACCTGCTCCATGCGCTTTTCCGGCGTGATATAGGAGACGTAATCCGCCAGAATTTGGTTGACCATGTTGCTGCGGTTGGTGCCGCTCTGGGCGGCAAGGGCGTCGATTGCCTGGACCACCCGGTCCGAAAGCATCAAGGGATATAGACTTTTGTTCATACTCCGCCCTCCTTTCTTCCGAAATACATATTACTATATCATATATAATTTGTCAAGCGATTTATATAAATTATTTTCATTTTTTGGGAGAGCTCTTGCTCTGGACGGCTGCCGGCTGCTGTGTTACAATAAGATATCTCACAACGTGCCCCGCCCCGGCGGCAGGGGCGGAAAGGAGCAGAGGCTATGGCGCTCATCTACCGCATTCTGGCTCTTGTCCTAGCCGTGGTGGTTTCGATTACCGGCGGGACCGCTGCCCCGGCTCAAAGCCTGCAGGGCGGCAAAGGCGGCTTCGCCCAGTCCGGGCCCTCCGCTACGATCCCCGCAAACCGGGAACTGGAAGAGGACTATTTCCCCCAGGTTTCCCACACGCCCCTGCGCCTTTCGGAGGTGGAGGCGGAGCTCGCTGACCTGACGGACGGGAGCGCCATGCTCCAGGAGGCGGAACGGCTCCTGGGCCTCACCGGCGACGCCGCCAATGCCCCGGAGGTGGCGGCTGGGTATGCCGCGCTCCTGGAGCAGTATGCCCTGGCAGACGGAAAGCTGACCGTCGCCACCCTGGTCTCGGATCAGGACCTGCTGGACACCGGGGCCGCCCAGGAGGTGCTGTACTGGCAGGACGCGGTGAACACGCTTTATGACCAGCTCTGCCTTTTGGGCCAGGAGATTCTGGACTCCCCCTGCGCTTCGGCTCTGGAGGACACCCTGAGCCAAAACCAGGCGGAGTTTTTGGGGAGCTATGACAGCCTGGCAGACGGCCCCTCCGCCTATAGCGGAGAAATCGCGGCCCTCTGTCAAGAGTACGACCAAGCCATGGCACAGGATTTCTCCGTGGAATATCAGGGCCAGACCTGGACCTGGGACAGCCTTTCGGACGCGGGCCAGGAGCTCACGGACGCGGATTACTATGCCATATACGGCCTCCTGTACGAGGCTCAGGACGCAGTGGTCGGGCCCATCTTTCTGGAGCTGGTGGAGCTGCGCACGGCCATGGCCCGGGAGGCCGGCTATGACAGCTACCTGGACTACGCCTATGATTGGGACTATGGCCGGGATCTCACTCCGGAAGAAGCCGAGGAGATCCTGGAAACGGTGCTGGACGCCATCGGCTGGGACCTGCTCAGCCTCTATTATGACAGCTACGACCTGGTTGGCGCCTATCTCCCTACGGGCTGGGACGCGGACACGCTTCTGGAAAAGCTGCGCACAGTGGCCGGCGGGCTCCACGGGGAAATTGACGAGGCCCTGGACTATCTGATCCAAGGTAACTACGCCGTACTCCCCCTCCTGGACCCCGCCGCCAACGCGGGAGGCTACACCACCATGCTCCCGGCCTACGGCGCCCCGGTCATCTACAATTATCTGGATGGCACCAGTTATGACATCACCAGCATGCTCCACGAGCTGGGACACTATTTGAGCTATTATCACAACCCCTATGACCCCTTTTTTGAAGGCGGGTTTTATATGGATGTGAGCGAGATCCACTCCACGGCCCTGGAAATGCTCCTGGACAGCCGCCTGGAACTGGTGTTCTCCCAGGAGGAGGCCGCCCGCGTCCGGGCGACCCACTGGCTGGATCTGCTCTATAATCTTCTGGCCGGCACCATTGTCAACCAACTGGAGGTGTACATCTATGAAAATCCCGGACTGAGCACCCGGGAGATCAGCGCCTACTACGCCGGCCTCTGGGAAGAGTACGGCGTCTATTCCCCGGAGGGCGTGGACTACGCCTGGCAGGACATCACCCATATCTTTTATTATCCCGGATATTACGTCAGCTATGCCCTGTCCACCCTGGCGGCGCTGGAGATCTGGCAGGCCAGCGAGGCGGACGCGGAGAGCGGCCTGGCCCTCTATCTGGAGCTGATGACCTACAGCGACGACAGCCTGCCCCTGGGCGCGCTGCTGGAGGAGGTTGGGCTTCCGGGCATTGGGGACGCCCAGTACACCGTGGCGCTGGCCCAGGAGGCCCTGGACCACTTCGCGGCGCTGCTGGACGCGTGCCAATAGTGAAAAAAGCAATTGCGGCAGAGTGTAAAACACTCTGCCGCAATGTGGTATCATTCCTATTTTTTGGGGCGCGCTCCCCTTCCCTACAGGATGCGCACACCCATGACCTCGTCCAGGGCGAGGATCTGACGGCCGATCTCCTCCGGCAGAGGGCTGCCGGTGTCGATGATGGTGTAGGCCACCTCGCCACGGGGCTTGTTGATCATGTGTTCCACGTTGATGTTCTCCGCGCCGATCAGATCCAGGAACCGCGTGATCATCCGGGGCACATTCTGATGGATGACGCACAAGCGGCTGACACCCATACGGTCCAGGCTCACCGCAGGGAGGTTCACGCTGTTTTTGATATTGCCGTTTTCCAGGTAATCGTAGAGCTGCCGGGCGGCCATCACGGCGCACTTTTCCTCGCTCTCCGGGGTGGAGGCCCCCAGGTGGGGCATGGGCACCACATGGGGCAGGCCCGCCACGGTCACATTGGGGAAATCGGTGACGTACCGGGCCACCTTGGCCGTATCCAGGGCCTGGATCAACGCCTCGTCATCCACCAGCTCGCCCCGGGCCAAATTGATCAGACGCACCCCGTCCCGCATTTTGGCAAAGGCTGCGGCGTCGATCATGTGGTGGGTATCCGGAAGATAGGGGACGTGGAGGGTGATGTAGTCGCAGTTTTTGAAAATGGTGTCCAGATCCAGTGCGTGTTTCACCTGGCCGGAGAGCTGCCAGGCCGCATCCACAGAGAGGTAAGGGTCATAGCCGTAGACCTGCATACCCAGCTCCAGGGCGGTGTTGGCGATCTTGGCGCCCACGGCCCCCAGGCCCACCACGCCCAGGGTCTTGCCGGAGATCTCCGGCCCCGTAAAGGCGCTCTTGCCTTTTTCCACCATCTTGGCCACGTCCTCATTCCCGGCGATGGACCGGACCCACTCGATGCCCCCCAGCACGTCCCGGGAGGCCATGAGGATGGCGCAGATGCAAAGCTCCTTCACCGCCTCGGCGTTGGCGCCGGGGGTGTTGAACACGCAGATGCCCGCCTGGGTACAGCGGTCGATGGGGATGTTGTTCACCCCCACGCCCGCCCGGGCGATGGCCACCAGCTCGGGGTTGAATTTATAATCCTGCATGTTGGCGCTGCGCACCAGGATACCCTGGGGCTTGGCAATCTCGTCGCCCACGTCCACGCCCAGGTCGTCCAGGGTCACCAGGCCCGCCAGGGCGATCTTGTTGAGTGTTTTGATTCTAAACATGGTGTTCCACCTCAAATTTCTTCATAAATGCGATCAGGGCGTCTACGCCCGCCTCGGGCATGGCGTTGTAGAGGGAGGCCCGCATGCCGCCCGCCACCCGGTGGCCCTTCAGGTTCAGCAGCCCTGCGGCGGCGGCCTCCTTCACAAAGGCGGCGTCCAGATCCGTGTCCCCGGTGCGGAAGGTGACGTTCATATCGCTCCGGGCTTCCGTTTCCGCGATGGGCTGGAACAGGCGGCTCTCGTCCAGGTAGGCATAGAGCTTCCCGGCCCGGGCGGACTTGATGCGCTCCATCCCGGCCACGCCCCCCTGGCTCTCCAGCCAGTCCAGGGTGAGGCCCAGCATGTAGATGCACCAGCAAGGCGGCGTGTTGTACATGGAGTCCTTTCGGATCATCAGGTCATAGTCCAGCATCTTGGGGGTCAGGGGGTGGGCATGGCCGGCCAGGCTTTTGTCCAGGATCACCACCGTCACCCCCGCCGGCGCCATGTTTTTCTGCGCGCCGGCAAAGATAAGGCCGTAGCGGCCCACATCCACAGGTTTTGAGAGGATGTTGGAGCTCATATCGCACACCAGAGGCACATCCCCCGTCTCGGGGACATAGTGCCACTCGGTGCCGTAGATGGTGTTGTTGGCGCAGTAGTAGAAATACCGGGCTTTTGGGTCCAGGTCCAGGGCCTCCTGGGCGGGGATGTAGGTGTGGTTTTTGTCCCCGCTGTCCGCAGCGACGCGCACAGCGCCGTATTTCTCCGCCTCCTGGGCCGCCAGCTTTGCAAAGTTGCCGGTGACGGCGTAGTCCGCGCTGCCCCCCTCCCCCATCAGGTTCAGGGGCACGGCGGAAAACTGCGTGCTGGCGCCGCCCTGAAGGAAGAGGATTTCATGGCTGTCCGGCACGTCCAGCGCCCGGCGCAGCTTGGCCTTGGTACTGTCAAAGATTTCCTGGAACCAAGCGGAGCGATGGCTCATTTCCATCACGGACATGCCGCTGCCGCCATAATTTTTCAGTTCCGCCGCGGCCCGGTCCAGAGCTGCCTCCGGGAGTACCGATGGCCCTGCGGAAAAGTTGAACACTTCCTCTCGGTTCATGGTTCTTTCTCCGTCCTTCCAAAATAATATGTGTATTGCCTAGTGTGAAATACCCCGTAAAAATTACGATACTCCCCATTCCAGGGGAGTAAAGCCGCGGGGCCTCCGGCGTTCCTGGAGGCCCCGCGCAGCCGCTTCAGTCCGATTCTAGCACGGGCTATCCGGGATTGCAACAATATTTCCCACAAGCATTTCCCCTTGAATTCCCTGGATTTTTACGTTTTTCACAAGACCTCTGAGTTGTCCTCCGTGTGCAGACACTTGTACACCATTCTCTCCGTGGCCCACGCACAGCCCGTCCCGCTCCGTCTCAAAGAGGACCGAGAGCGTCTTCCCCAGACAGCTCTCCAGGTAGCACCGGCGCGTCTCTTCCGCCACGGCGCGGGCCGAGGCGGCCCGTGCGTTTTTCACCCCGTGTGTGAGCTGGCCCGCCATGGCGGCGGCCCTGGTGCCGGGACGGATGGAATAGGGAAACACGTGCATGGAGGCAAAGCCCACCTTTCGGAGAAAGGCCAGGGTCTCGGCATGATCCGCCTCCGTCTCCCCGGGGAATCCCACGATCAGATCCGCCGTCAGGGCACAGCCGGGAAAATTGCGGCGCAGCCGCTCCGCCGCCGCCAGGAAGGCAGCGGTATCGTACTTCCGGCCCATGGCCCGGAGGGTCCGGTCACAGCCGGACTGGAGGGAAAGGTGGAACTGGCCGCACACTGTACCCAGGGCCGCCAGGCGGCTGCAAAAGTCCTCGGTTACCACCGTCGGCTCCAGGGAGCCCAGGCGCAGGCGCAGCCCCGGCGCCGCGGCGGCGATGGCCTCCATCACCTCCGCCAGACCCGGACGTCCCGGAAGGTCCTTGCCATAGGAGGCGATCTCGATGCCGGTGACGACAATTTCCCGGTACCCCTCCGCCGCCAGGGCCGCGGCCTGCGCCGCCGCCCGTGCCGCGGGCAGGGAGCGGACCCGGCCCCGGGAGTAGGGGATGATGCAATAGGTGCAGAAGTTGTCGCAGCCGTCCTGGATTTTCAGCATGGCCCGTGTCCGCCCGGCCACCGCACCGGCGGGGAGCTCTTCAAAGTCCCGGCGCTTCCGGGGTTCATCCAGGAAAAGCCGCCCTTGCCCCTCCCGCCGGGCCAGCAGGGTCTCGATAGCCTCCACCATTTCCTCCCGGCGGTCGCTGCCGAAAACGAGGTCCGCTCCCAACGCGCGGACCTCTTCCGGGGAAATCTGGGAAAAACAGCCGCAGACCACGGTGGCCGCGCCGGGGTTCTCCCCCTGGAGGCGGCGGATGGCCTGGCGGCTTTTCCTGCCGCTCTCCGCGGTGACGGCGCAGGTGTTCACGATCACCACATCCGCGTCCCCCGCCGCCGTGGGGGCGTGGCCCCGATCCCGGAGAAGGGTCTCCACCGCCTGGGTCTCGTATTGGTTGACCTTGCAGCCCAAGGTCGTGATGGCATATTTCATAGCGGTTTCTTGTCTCCTGATGAGAATTCGTGTATAATCCCATTGGTATCCTACTACATCCAACAGGAAGTGTGCAAGCATGGAATATATTTATCTGGACAACGCCGCCACCACCCGGGTCAGCCCGGAGGCGGCGGCCCTGGCTGCGGAGGTCATGACCGCCGGCTACGGCAACCCCAGTTCCACCCATGCCCTGGGCCGGGAGGCAAAAAAGTGCCTGGACACCGCCCGGAGCCGGGTGGCCCGGGCCCTGGGCTGCAGCCCCAGGGAACTCTTCTTTACCGGCAGCGGCACGGAGAGCGACAACTGGGCCATCCGTATGGGCGCCCATCAGATGCGCCACCAGGGCCGGCACGTCATCTCCTCCCTCACAGAGCACGACGCCGTGCGCCGGAGCCTGGACGCCCTGGAGCAGGCGGGATTTACAGTCACCCGCCTCGCCCCCTGGCCGGACGGGGCCGTCTCCCCGGAGGCCGTGGCGGAAGCCCTCCGGGAGGACACGGTCCTGGTGAGCCTCATGCTGGTAAACAACGAGACCGGCTCTGTGACGGACGTCGCCGGCGTCTCCCGGGTGCTCCGCCGGGCGGGGAGCCGGGCGCTGCTTCACACAGATGCGGTCCAGGGTTTCCTAAAAGTGCCCTGCGTCCCCAGGGAGCTGGGGGCAGACCTGGTGAGCATCAGCGGCCACAAAATCCACGCCCCCAAGGGTGTGGGCGCCCTCTATATCCGCCAGGGGCTCCATCTGCCGCCATTTGTCCTGGGCGGCGGGCAGGAGGAAGGCCTCCGGGCCGGGACGGAGGCCCTGCCCAGCATCGCTGCCTTCGGCATGGCGGCGGAGCAGGAGGCCGCGTCCGGCGCGGCAGCGCGGATGGAGGCCCTGCGCCAGGCCATCCTCTCCCGGCTCACGGCGGAGCTGCCGGAGCTGCAAGTGAACGGCGGAGGTGCGCCTCACATCCTGAACCTGGCCCTTCCGGGCTGGCGGAGCGAGGTG
>CALWOS010000116.1 GCA_944383185.1 uncultured Oscillospiraceae bacterium | reverse complement strand
CTGCGAGCCCAGCGCAGCGGGTCGCAGTTGGAAAGGAGGAGCAAGGGAGCGGGCGGATGACGTCTTTTTTGCCGCAGGCATAAAAAGACGTCGGAGCAAAGCGGACTTTGCTCCGACGTGGTACGCCCGACACGATTCGAACGTGCGACCTACAGAGTCGGAGTCTGTCACTCTATCCAACTGAGCTACGGGCGCATATACTATCTTTACGGCGCGAAGTGTATTATACCAATTATTTTTGACTTTGTAAAGAGCAAGATTGCACTTTTTTCAAAATCATGGTATAGTAACGCCATGAAACATATGGATCGTCACCGGGTTGTACCCGGCAAACGGGCCCTGGCGGCCCTGGGGCTCATGCTGGCCCTTTTTCTCTCCGGCTGCGCCGGAGACGCCCAGGTGAAGCGGCAGCTGTTTGCCCTGGACACTCTCATCGAGCTCACAGCCTATGGGGACCAGGCGGAAGCCGGCCTGGACGCCGCGACAGAGCTCCTGTTTGAAATGGACGCCATGCTGGATGTCTATGATGAAAACAGCGAACTCTCCCAGCTCAACGCCGCTGGCGGGAGCAGCGCCCTTTCCCCCGCCCTTCTGGAACTCTGGGAGGATGCGGAAACCATGTACGCCGCCACTGGCGGCGTCTTCGATCCCAGTATCCAGCCGGTGATCGCCCTTTGGGGCTTTGGCACGGAGAACCCCGCCCAGCCCGCTGACGCCGATCTGGCCGCTGCTCTGGAGCTGGTGGGCTTCTCCCGGGTAGAGCGCAGCGGCAGCGCGGTCCGTCTGCCGGAGGGGATGCAGGTTTCCTTCGGAGCCATCGCCAAGGGCTATATCGCCCAGAAGATGTCGGAGACTCTTCAGGACGCCGGGGTGGAGAGCGCTATCCTCTCCCTGGGCGGGAACGTCCAGACCCTGGGCCTCCATCCGGACGGCAGCCCCTGGCAGGTGGCGCTCCTGGACCCCCAGGACACCGGCAGCGCCGCCGGCATCCTCACGGTGGGCGCCGGCACCGCCGTTGTCACCAGCGGCGGCTACCAGCGCTATTTTGAGGAGAATGGTATTATCTATCACCACATCCTGGATCCGGAAACGGGGTATCCGGCGGACAGCGGCCTGCTGTCCGTGACGGTGGTCTGCGCCGATGGGGCTGCGGCAGACGCCCTGTCCACCGCCCTGTTTATCCTGGGCGAAGACGGCGCGCTGCGGCACCGGGCGGAGAGCGCAATCTCCTATGACCTGGTACTCATCACCCAGGATGGCCGCGTTGTAGTCACGGGAGAACTGGACTTTCACCTGGAAGGCGGGGCGTACACCTATGAACACGTGGACTGAACTGCCGGCGGGGTTTTACCAGCAGGACTGCCTGGAGCTGGCCCCCGCCCTGGTGGGAAAATATCTGGCCCGCCGGCTTCCGGACGGCACCGTGACGCGGCTTCGCATCACGGAGACAGAGGCCTACCGGGGCGAGGAGGACACCGCCTGCCACGCCCACAAAGGCCGCACGCCCCGGACAGAGCCTTTGTACGGGCCTCCGGGACGATACTATATCTATCTCTGCTATGGCATCCACTGGCTGCTCAACGTGGTTTCCGGGGCGGAAGGGCAGCCCCAGGGCGTACTGATCCGGGCCTGTGAAGGTTTTCCCGGTCCCGGGCGGCTGACCCGGCGCCTGGGGATTACCGGTGCCCTGAACGGCGCACCCTGCGCCGGGAACCCGGAACTTTGGCTGGAAACGGACGGCAGTGTCTGCGCCGTCTCCACAGACACCCGGGTCGGCATTGCCTATGCCGCGCCGGAGGATCAGGCCAGGCTCTGGCGCTTCAAGCTGAAATGAATATGGCTGAAATGGGAAAATGCCAGCGGCGCATGCTACGCCGCCGGCATTTTCCATGTGGGGAAGCGCTAAATGCCAAGCATCAGCCGGGCCACCAGGAAGTAAATCAGCAAGGACAGGGTATCCAGAATGGTGGTGATCAGGGGGTTTGCCATCACCGCCGGGTCAAATCCGAGCTTTTCCGCGATCATGGGCAGGGTACATCCAATGGCCTTGGCAACAAAAACAATAAAGATGATGGTCACACAGATGGTAGCCGCCACGGGGATTGTGACCTCAAGATTGTGCAAAAGAAGCCTGTCAACGAGCAGCAGTTTCACGAAATTGGCGGAGGCCAGCGTCACGCCGCACAGCAGCGCCACGCGCAGTTCCTTCCACAGCACAGAAAAAATATCTTTAAACTCCAGCTCTCCGATGGACAGATTTCGGATCACCGCCACGGAAGCCTGGCTTCCGGAGTTGCCGCCCGTGCCCATCAGCATGGGGATATAGCCGATGAGCACCGCCTGGGTCGCCAAAGCGGACTCAAAGTTGTTAATGATGATGCAGGTAAACGTGGCGCCGATCATCAGGAACAACAACCAGGGCACCCGGTTTTTCCAGATTTCAATCGCGCCCGTGCGGGCATAGGGTTTGTCGGAGGGGGTGATACCGGCCATCTTTTCGATGTCCTCGGTGGCCTCCTGCTCCATGACGTCGATGACGTCATCGACGGTGACGATACCCACCAGGCGGCCTTCCCGGTCCACTACGGGCACGGCCAGCAGATCGTAGTCGGAAAACAGGGTGGAGACTTCCTCCTGGTCATCCGTGGTGGTGGCATGGATCACATTGGTGTCCATGATGTCTTCCAGGATATCCTCATCCTTGGCCAGGAGCAGGTCCTTTACCGTGACCACGCCCTCCAGGTGGCGGTCCGCCGAGGTGACGAAGCAGGTGTAGATGGTCTCCTTGTCCGCGCCGATGCGGCGGATCCGGGCGAAGGATTCCCGGACATTCATATATTTCTTCAGATCCACAAACTCCGCTGTCATGATGCTGCCGGCGGAGTTTTCCGGGTATTGGAGAAATTGGTTGATCAGGTCCCGTGTCTCGGAGGTGGCGGTGCGCATGACGCGCTTGACCACATTGGCAGGGAGCTCTTCCAGCATATCCACCGCGTCATCCACATAGAGCTCTTCAATGATTTCTCCCAGCTCCCGGTCACTGACGGTGTTGATGATGTGCTCCTGGGCGTCCACGTCCAGATTGGCAAAAACCTCCGCGGCCTGTTCCTTCGGGAGAATGCGGAAGACCATGGCCATGGGCTGGGGCTCCAGCTCCGTGAGGAACTCCGCCACGTCGAACTCGTTCATCTCCGAAAGCCGTTCCCGGAGATCCCGCATCCGCCGGGCCTCCAGCAGCTCCTTGAGCTCTGTGTAGAGTTCCTGGGCCTCCTGTTCATCCATCTTTTCTCACCTCCCTGTGGAAAAATGCAAGGTCAACTGCGGAGATAGGTCTCCTGCTCCGGCGTCAGCGCATCAATGGCAATGCCCAGGGTCTCCAGTTTCCGCATGGCAATGCGCCGGTCAATCTCCGGGGGAACGGGGTAAACACCTGGATCCAGGCTGTCCCGGTGTTCCGCCAGGTACTGGGCGGACAGGGCCTGGACGGCAAAGCTCATGTCCATGATCTCTGCAGGGTGTCCGTCCCCGGAGGCCAGATTCACCAGCCGCCCCTCCGCCAGAACATAGAGCACCCGGCCATCCGCCATGCGGTAACCCTGGATGTTCTGCCGGGCCGTAAAGACCTCCTGTGCCAGGCTTTTCAGGTCATCCAGGTTGATCTCCACATTGAAGTGCCCGGCATTGGCCAGGATGGCCCCGGAACGCATCCGCTCCAAGTGACGCTTTACGATAATATCCCGGCAGCCGGTGGTGGTGACAAAGATCTCCCCCACTTCCGCTGCCCGGTCCATAGGCATGACGGCATAGCCGTCCATCACCGCTTCGATGGCCCGGACAGGATCCACCTCCGTGACGATGACCCGGGCGCCCAGGCCCTTGGCCCGGAGCGCGACGCCCCGGCCGCACCAGCCGTAGCCGGAGACTACCACGGTCTTCCCCGCCACAATGAGGTTGGTGGTGCGGTTGATGCCGTCCCACACGCTCTGGCCGGTGCCATAGCGGTTGTCAAACAGATGCTTGCAGTCGGCGTCGTTCACCAGCATCATCGGAAAACCCAGGGTGCCGGCCGCAGCCATGGCCTTCAACCGGTGGATACCCGTGGTTGTCTCCTCGCAGCCGCCGATGACGCCGGGGATATGGCGGCGGAAACGGGTGTGCATCAGATGCACCAAATCTCCCCCGTCATCAATGATGATCTGAGGGCCGGGCTCCAGCACGGCACAGAGATGTCTCTCATATTCCTCCGGCGTGGCGGCATGCCAGGCGTGGACATCCATACCTCCCGCCGCCAGCGCGGCGGCCACGTCATCCTGGGTGGAGAGGGGGTTGCAGCCGGTTACGTGCATTTCTGCGCCCGCGGCCTCCATCACCCGGCACAGCCAAGCGGTTTTGGCCTCCATATGTACCGACAGGGCCACACGCAGCCCCGCCAGGGGCCGGGTTTTGGAAAACTCCGCGGCGATGCTGCCCAGGACGGGCATGTGGGCGCTGGCCCACTGGATCTTCCGCTCGCCGAAGGCGGCGAGGGAAATGTCTCTCACTTCATACATAGGCGTCCTCCTTCAGGATCTCCTCATAAGCTATACCTATGCGCCGGGCCTCGAAAAGGACCCGTTCCGCATCGATGGTCTGAAACGCGCCGTCTTCCAGAAGAGGCACACCGTCCACCAGGACGTGCCGCGCCGTGAGCCCCGCAGCGGCATAGACCAGCGTGGCCGCCGGGTCATATACCGGCTGCTGCGCCGCGCCTGACAAGTCGAATACGGCGATGTCCGCCCGCATTCCCACGGCAATGGCCCCGGTATCGGCAAGCCCCAGGGCCGCGGCTCCCCCGGCGGTGGCCATGCGCAAACAGTCCCGGGCGCTGAAATCCCCGTTGAGCAGGGCGCACAGTCCCATTTCCCGGAGCATGGACAGGCTGTTGTTGCTGGCCGCGCCGTCCGTCCCCAGGCACAGGGGGATCCCGGCCTCCCGCAGGGCCGCCGCCGGAGCTGTGCCGTTGCGCAGCTTCAAATTGCTGGCGCAGTTCAGGGCCACGGCAACGCCCCGCTCAGCCAGGATGGCGATATCCGCCTCCCCCAGCTGCACGCAGTGGGCGGCCACGGTATCAGGGCGTAGGATACCGCACCGGTCATAAAACTCCACAGGGGAGCAGCCATAGCGCGCACGCACCGTCTCCGTCTCCCCCTTGCTCTCGGCCAGATGGGTGTGGAGGCGCAGCCCCCGCTCCCCGGCCAGATCGGCGATCTCCCGGAGATAGGCCTCGCCGCAGGAGTAGGGCGCGTGAGGACCCAGCATGCAGGAGATGCGGGGGTGCCCCTGGAGGAAATCCACCTCCTCCAAAGCCTCCCGGATACGGCGGGCGCCACCCTGGGGATCGTCTTCGCCTCCGGACAGGCCGCGGGAGAGGACGGCCTTCATGCCGCTGATATCCACCGCCTCCGCCACAGCGTGGGGGAACATGTGCATATCCAAAAAGGCGGTAACCCCACCCTGGAGCATCTCCATACAGCCCAGAAGAGTGCTGTATTTGGCCTGTTCCGGCGTCATACGCTCCTCCAGGGGCATGACCCTGCGGAACAGCCACCGGTCAAAAGGCAGATCGTCCCCACAGCAGCGCAGCGCCGTCATATACGCGTGGGTATGGGCGTTGACAAGCCCCGGAACGATCACCATTCCGCTGCAATTTAGCGTGCGGAATCCCCTCGCATCCGCCGGGGCCCCGTCCAGGGAGCGGATGCTGTCCCCGGAAATATAGACGTCGCAGCGCGTTGCGCCTCCGTCTGGCAGCAGCGCAGTGCCGCCCTGCAGTAATAGCTCCATATTACCCCGCCTTTCTTGTAACGCCGCTTCCCCATTTTAACACTCTCAGGCGGTATTTACAAGAAAAATACACGGGAAACCACAAGAAGCCCCACACGGATTTCGCCGGGAACGGCGTGCCGTGTGGAGCTTCTCATCTTGTTGCGTTTGCGGCATGGGGTCAGGCGACCAGCACCCCCAGAATGCGCGCCAGGAGCCAGGCCACGCCAGTGAGGCCGGCGCCCAGCGCGGCCAGAAGCGGCGCCGACAACCGGCCCAGGCGGCCCCTTGGGCAGTGGGCCCTGGTATATTCCTCCGCTGCCCGGCGGGCCTGACGGAGAATGTCTTCCTGGGAGCCCTTTTCCATGTGGAGGATATCGTCACGCAGAATAAAAATTGCCTCTTCAAACAGCCGGGGGTCCGGTGACCGGACCACGATCATGCGGCGCTGCGTCCCCTTGAGCACAGGTTTTGCCTCCTTCCGGACCAGATACGGGGATTGTGCCCCATTTTTTCCCGGCACATACAGCTTGCGCCGAATTTATCCGCGATTTTCAATGCGCACGGCCAGCACCGTCATGTCATCCACGCAGCCGTACTGTTTGACGGCGCCCTGGAGGGCCTCCCGGGCCAGTTCCCGTGTCTCCTCCCCCTCCCACTGGAGCAGCAGCTCCCGGAGCCAGGCGTCGTCATCCTGAATGAGCACGCCGTCGCTGGCGATGATAGCCAGGGAACCGGGCCGCAGCTGCATCCGCAGCAGGTCCGGCATGGCCCCCTCGCCTCCGCAGAGGCCGACAGCCAGGCTCCGGCCCTTGATCTTCCGGATGTTCTTGCCGTTGCGCACATAGGACGGGGCCGCGCCGTATTTGTAAAAGCAGCTCTCCCCGGTAAAGAGGTCCACGCACAGCAGGTCCACCGTGGCAAAGCCCCACTCCTCGCTGTTTTTCAAAAGCATCACGGAATTGAGCACCTTCATGGCGGTGCCGGGCTCCACCCCGGCTTTCAAAAAGCGCTCCAGGATGCGCACCGTGGCCACGCTCTCCCGGGCGGCTTCCTCGCCGCTGCCCATGCCGTCGGAGAGGATCACGCACAGCACTCCCTGATCCGTCTTGAAGTAAGTTCCCCGGTCCCCGCTGCAGCTCTCCCCTTTTTTCTTCATGGCGGCAATCCCAACGCTCACCGCTAAAGGCTCGGCCTGAAGCAGAGTCATCCGCCCGTTCTGAACCACTTCTTCCACGTTCGGCTGGCACAGCCGCACGCCCAGGACGCCGGAAAGTTTGTTCAGGTACTCCCCGTCCTTGATCAGCTCTACCAATTGTCCGCTCTCCAGCGTGGCGCGGAGCCTGCCGCTGCGGTCCCGGAATACGGATACGTCGCAGTCGATGTCCAGCGCGTTGAGAAAGCGCAGCAGCCGCCGTTCTGCCAGGGGATCCGCCCCGGAGGCAGAGCGCAGTTCCCCGGCCACATCCTCCAGGATACGGGAGAGGTCGGCGTACTGTCCAAAAGCGGCGGTGCGGTGCTCCGCCAGGCGGGAGCGGTACTGTCGCCGATACAGCAGTGCCCGAAGTTCCTGGTTCACCGCGTTGAGGAAATCCCGGGACTCCGGGCATTTCTCCAGAAAGCGCTGGGGCATGTCCTCCCACTTGAGGCAGCCCTTCTCCAGCATCACCGGCGTGACGTCGTTCATAATGGAGACGGTGTCCATGTAGTCCTGGTGCCAGCAGGAGTTTTTGTTCCTGCACCGGATGCAGACGGTATCTGCCGCCCGGTCAAAGACTTTGGCCGCGTCGTTATCGTTGGTGCTCTCCTGTAGGCTCTGCTGGATGGTGTCGTGGAGGTCCCGGAAGGCGTCTCCGATGTTCTCCACCCGCCGGGCCGCGTAGACCCGCAGCCCGGTCTCGCCCTTCCCAACAGTGCTGGGCGAGAGGAGCCCTGCCATCTGCAGCAGCCCAGAGGGGAGGATCATAAAGATCACCGCCGCGGCAAAGTTCTCCAGAAGCATATCCACAGGCACCTGCTCCGGGTTGGACCACAACACGCTCAGGGCCCCGCAGAGGGTAAAGGCCAGCGTGAAAATAAAACGCCCCCGCTTGGCGAACAACCCGGCAAAAAGGCCGGAAAAGGCATAACAGACCAGATACCGGGGCACGGTGGAGCCGGTGAGGTCCATGGCAAGGCCCAGCGTGATCCCCGCGGCGCAGCCTGCCAGCATCCTGGACCGGCAGGAAATGGCCATCACCAGCAGCAGGCTCATCAGCCGCCCCACCGATATGGCCCCGATCTCCACAGGGGCAACGGCCATAAGCAGCGTGGCAAACAAGACAATAACGCCCATGCCATAGCGGAATTCCGACAAATCTGTGTTCCGCTGGACCGAACTCAAAGCCTGCCGGTAAAGATAGGTGCAGCCTCCTGCCAGCGTAACCTCTGTGACCATGGCAATGACGGCGGAGATGCTCCGCTCCAGCTCAAAGGCGTTGAGAAAGGAAGTGGTGGCCGTGATGAGGGCCGTGATCAGAGGGATAAACCAAGTACTGCGGCTGATTTTCAAGCTCTGGAACACAAAGGTGGCGGTGTACACCAATGTGGCCGTGGCCACATAACGGATGCCCCACTGGAGCCCCCCGGTGAGAAGATAGCCAGCGCTGGCCCCCGCCAGGCAGAAAATCCCCGGCAGGCCGCCCCCGGCTTGGGCCACCATGGCGATCCCGAAGGGCCCGCAGCTGCCAAAGCACCGGGCAAGGCCCATGACCAGGCCCAAGCCCAAATACAGCAGATAGCCCCAGATGGGCGCTGCCGCTGCTGCGTTCCCCGAAAGGAGAGCGCCCCCCTCCCTCTCTTTGTTCCAAAACGCCAGCTTACCCTTGACAGCCAAGACATTCTCCCCCTTGTACGGTTGATAGGTTTACATAAATTATACGTAAGCCGTACCGTGAAAGGGGTCATTCCCTGCTGGAAATTCCTGTCACTTCCCGGGAAAACCAAGTGTCAAGGAGAAAAAACACGGGGCAAAAGCACGTCTGCCCAGAAGTTGCCTTATGAACTTATGAAGCGTACCAAGCAGCCCGCAGGCGGAAGCGTGGGGCCCATCTGCAGAGAAGCAAAAACCGCACCCCCTGGTGCAGTCGGTTACCTGCGTCAAGGGGTGCGGTTCCGTGATCCATTTTCTTGTCCCCATAGCTGGATCCACTTCTCTCAGGCCCGGGGATGGGCTTTGGTGTAAACATCCTTCAGTTGCTTCTTGACCAGTTGGGAGTAAATCTGCGTGGAGCTGATGTCCGCGTGGCCCAGCATTTCCTGGATGGAGCGGAGATCCGCCCCGTTTTCCAGCAGATGCGCCGCGAAAGAGTGGCGCAGGGTGTGCGGCGTAATCGGCTTTTGAATGCCCGCCTTGTGTTGGTAGGACTTGATGATCTTCCAGAAGCCCTGGCGGGACATGCGCTCCCCGCTGACATTCACAAATAGGCTGCTCTCATCCGGGGAGCGGATCATCTGCGGCCGGACAAAGTCCATGTACTCCGAAAGTGCCCGCACCGCAGCCGGATACAGAGGAATGACACGCTCCTTATCCCGCCCCCGGCAACGGATAAAGGCCGCAGAGAGGTTCACGTCTCCCACATCCAGGTCGATGAGCTCGCTGACCCGGATGCCTGTGGCGTACAGAAGTTCCAACATCGCCCGGTCCCGGTATCCCTTCATGTCGGTGCACTCCGGCTGTTCCAGAAGCAGTTCCACTTCCTTGCTGGTGAGGATTTGGGGGAGCTTGTGGTCGCTTTTGTCCGGCACCAGCTTCCCGGCAGGGTTCTTGTCTACAAGGCCCCGGGACAGTAGAAAACTGTAAAAGCATTTCAGGGAAGCGATATTCCGGCTCACCGTGGCCACCGATTTCCCTGCCGCCTTGAGCCAGGCCGTGTAGGCACTCAGCGTTTCCTCCCCGGCGGACGCATAATCAAGGTCCGTATGGGAATCCAGGTAGTCGCCAAATTGCCGTATATCCCGGAGATATGAACTTAGGGTGTTTTGCGATGCCTTTTTTTCCTGTTTCAGATACGCGGAAAACGCCTCATAGCAAGATGCGTTTGACATTGCAGCCCCCCCTTTCTCTCAAATTCATATATGATCAAACCAACGACACCAAAACCGGTATCGCCGTTCGCTCCAGAAGTACACAGACAAGCGCCGCCACACAAGCCAGGGAAAACGCGGCCGCCACCCCAGTCCAGCCGCCCACCGGCCCGGCAGCGCCGGGGCGCAGGAGGCCGCGGGAAAAGCACATGCCCTCCGCCCATTGGATCAGCAGCGGCGGCAGCGTCACCAGGGCAGGAAGTCCAGCCAAGAAAAGCGACAAAAAAAACGCGTGTTCGGAAGCGGCAAAAGCGATATGCGCCGCCGTACCGCACAGCGCCGCTCCGCGGCACAGCAGCACGCCCGGCAGCAGCGCCGCCCCCGCCAAGGAAACAGAGGACAGCAGCATGGCCACGGGAAAGCAGAGCCGGGACAGGAAAACCAGCCAGAATCCCCGGCTGGGGTCCCAGGCCAGAAGCTCCAGCTTCCACACCCAATCCGCCCAGGCAGGCAATCCGCCCCAGGTAAAGATACCGCCTAGAAAAAGCAGCAGCTGACCCAGGAGGACCAGGCGCGTACTCTGCCGCCAACAGCGCGGCGCCAGGGTGGAAGACAGGGTTCCAGGCCCTTTATGCAAACGCATACATCCCCCTCCGGCACACCTGCGCCGCTGCGGCTGCAATTCCGCACTTTACATAATGATTGTATTTGAAACTATAATACAAATTCATTCAGTTATCAACCCTTTTGGAGCAATTCCCGCATTTTTGTGAATTATGCTATAATATTATGTAAATAATATTATGTAAACTTAGTATACTGCCGTCCTCTGACGCTCCCGTATTTCAATGCTTTACTTCCATATTTAGTGATTTCAAATTGTAATAATAACTATATATTGGTTATCACTCGTTCATTATGTAAACTATCCGAGCTGATAACTATTTGTATTTTTTATTTTTGCGCTTCCTTTTGGAATTCCGGCTTTTGTTCAATTTGATCAGTGTTCCGGCAGCGTAAGCCAAGATCGTGATCAGAAGATTCCGGCTAAGAACCCCGATATCCGGCCCCGGTTCTGTGGCCAGAAGCAGGCCGCACATTCCGATGACTACCAGGATGGCCGGTGGAATCGCCGCCTCTACCCCGCCCTGCCCGCCTGGCCGCAGCAGACCCAGCAGAAACGCTGTGACCACGGCGCAGGCCAAGGCATAGAGCGGGGCATAATCCTCCGGCAGCTTCCCCTGCAGCAGCAATACCGCAATCAGTTCCATCAGTACCAGGGCCAGGATTGCTGCCGTGGCCGTGGCCAATACCGCCCGCCGCCACATGGCTGGGGCTCCCTGGCTTTTTCGTTCCGTTTTGTTCATGGCATCCCCTCCTTATGTCACGTCCTGTCCCAAGCATATTCCTCCCTCTGCCGAGACATGCCATAGCGCAAAAAAAATGCCCTCGCCAACCGGCGAAGGCATTGCGTATTCCAGATACTTTTCACAGCTCTATGGACAGGCCTGTCGTCAGCGGGGGCTGGAGGCGCTCCCCCAGTTCCTCCTGGAGAATCGCCCTGGCGGCGTTCCCAGTGCAGTGGCCTGTCCAGATCCTGCCTGCGCCCAACCGCGCAAGCTGCCGGGCCACCCGGCGCACTTCCTCCTCCGGGCGGTTGAGGCCGCCCACTGCTCCGGCACGCATGTGGAACCCCCCCAGGACGCCCAACAGGGGACGCCCCGGGAAAGCAGCGCACACCGCGGCGGCGATGCGGTCAATTCCGCAGTGGGAGCAGGGGCTCAAGATTACCAGCCCCTTCCCCTCATCCAGAACCATGGCTTGTTCATGAGCGAAACGGTCCGGCCCCAGCGCGCCGGCTCCGTCCCGCTCCCAAAGGGAGGCGTCCGCTCCCCTCCCCTCTTCCGGCGGCGGCGTCAGCCACACGCCGGACAGCAGGGAGCAGATCCCCTCCGCTGTGCGGAAACGCCCGGCGTATTTCCGGAGCGCGGCAGCCATACCGATATAGCGCAGTTCTCCTCCTCTCGGGGCGACAAAGTTTCCCCAAGCCGACGCCCGGAGGTACACCGGCGCAGACGCGTTCCCCTGAAAGAAGCGCACAAAGCCATTGGCGTGGTCATGGTGGCCATGGGAGATGGCGGCAAGCTCCACAGTTCCCAGGTCTTCTCCCAGGGCGACGGCATTGTCCCAGAATGCTCCGGTCTCCCCGGCATCCAGGAGAAGCAGGTGTCCGCCGGTCCGGATCAAGAAGGAAAGCCCATGCTCCGCCTGAAGGCCGGAATGCTCCGGCGCAGTATTCTCAATCAGCACAGTGATCCGCATGTTCCGTTCCCACTCCTATTATAAAAAACACCGGAGGGCCGCCCCCCGCTTTCCGAAAACGGGAGAGACGGCCTTTCCGGCGTTTGTGATGCCGGGCTGCAGCCCGGAAAGATGTTTATTATTGGGGTTCGTCGCTGTCCTTGCCCACGCTGGAAATCGCCCATTTGGTCACCTGGATGCGGACGCGATCCTCGCCGGTCTCAAAGGTGAGGTGGTCGCTGCCCACGCTGACCACGCGGCCCAGCATGCCGCCGATGGTGGTGATCTTGTCGCCCACGGCGATGGAATCCCGCATGGCCTGCTGCTGCTTTTTCCGCTTGTTCTCCGGACGGATCATGAAGAAGTAGAACACGACGATCACGACCAGCATCATGATGATCATGGTCACGTTGCCAGAAGTGGCATCTGCGCCGGTACTACCCGTGGTCGTGCAGCCGGCCAGGAGAAATACGGAGACCAGAGCCAGCATGGCGGCGGAGAGGATGCGCGTTAGCTTTGTCATTTACATGACCTCCAAATGAATGTTCTTCTCACGGCCGCACACCGTGCGCCGCGCAGAAAGTATGTGATAATGATTATAATGGTTTGTCCCGGGAATTGCAAGGGTTTTGTCGCAATCGGGAAGAAAGCCCTAGATCCGGCGGTCCAGGGTTCCGCTCCAGCGCCGGCGGAAATCGGCAAAGGCGTCTTCTTCCAGGGCGGTGCGGATCCGGGCCATAAGCTGGTTATAAAAGTACAGATTGTGCAGCACCGCCAGACGCATGGCCAGCATCTCCCCGGCACGGAACAGATGGCGGACATAGGCCCGGGAATACCGCTGGCATACCGGGCAGGAACAGGCGCTGTCGATGGGACCCTCGTCCAGCTTGTACTTTTCGTTGTTGAGGTTGATGACCCCCTCCCAGGTGTAGAGGTGGCCGTGGCGCCCGTTCCGGGCGGGCATAACGCAGTCGAAAAAGTCCACGCCGCGGGCCACGGATTCGATGATGTTGGTGGGGGTACCCACCCCCATGAGGTAACGGGGCTTGTCCCTGGGCATATGGGGCTCCAGGGCCTGGATGGTATCGTACATCTCCTGGGCCGTCTCACCCACCGCCAGGCCGCCAATGGCGTAGCCCGCCAGATCCAGTTCCGCAATCTCCTCCATATGGGCGACACGCAGGTCGTGGAACACCGCCCCCTGGTTGATGCCCCAGAGGACCTGGCCCGGGTTCACCGCGTCACCCCGGCTATTATAGTCTGCAAGGGCCGCCTTGCACCGGCGGAGCCACCGGGCAGTGCGGGCGCAGCTCTCCTTTACATAGTCATAGGGGGACGGGATGCGGATGCACTCGTCAAAGGCCATGGCGATATCGCTGCCCAAGTTTGACTGGATACGCATGCTCTCCTCCGGGCCCATAAAAATCTTCCGCCCGTCCACGTGGGACTGAAAGCGGACGCCGTCCTCATTGATCTTCCGGAGCCCCGCCAGGGAAAAAATCTGAAAGCCGCCGCTGTCTGTGAGGATGGGGCCATCCCAGGTCATAAAGCGGTGGAGCCCGCCCAGGGCGCGGATGACATCGTCTCCGGGGCGGACGTGGAGATGGTAAGTGTTGGAAAGCTCCACCTGGCAGCCCACCCGGACCAGGTCCTCCGCGGAGAGGGCGCCCTTGATGGCCGCGGCGGTGCCAACGTTCATAAATACCGGCGTCTGCACGCTGCCGTGGGGCGTGGTGTAAACGCCCCGGCGGGCCGCGCCTTCCGTTTTCAGGATCTGAAACAAAGGGCCACCTCCTTGTACTCAGGAAATCAACATCGCGTCGCCGAAGGAGAAAAAGCGGTAGCGCTCCCGCACCGCCTCCTGATAGGCCTCCAGGACGTGCTCCCGCCCCGCCAGGGCGCTCACCAGCATGATGAGTGTACTCTCGGGCAGATGGAAGTTGGTCACCAGGGCGTCCATGCATTTGAAACGGTAGCCGGGGTAAATGAAAATGCTGGTCCAGCCGCTTGCCTCCGGGAGGCTGCCATCCTCCCGAGCAAAGCTCTCCACCGTGCGGCAGGAGGTGGTACCCACGCACACCACGCGCCTGCCCGCTGCCTTGGTCTCCGTGACGGCGCGGGCGGTTTCCGGGGGTATGATGCAGTACTCTGCATGCATGTCGTGGTCCTCGATGTCCTCCGCCTTCACCGGGCGGAAGGTGCCCAGGCCCACATGGAGCGTCACATAGCAGATGCGCACGCCCTTCTGGGCGATTTTTTCCAGGAGTTCCGGCGTGAAATGGAGCCCCGCCGTAGGGGCTGCGGCGGAGCCGGTCTCCCGGGAATATACGGTCTGGTAACGCTCTGCGTCCTCCAGTTCCGCGGTGATATACGGCGGCAGGGGCATCTTCCCCAGCCTCTCCAGGATCTCCAGGAAGATCCCCGCATAATGGAAGCGGATGCGGCGGTTGCCGCCCTCCAGCACTTCTTCCACTGTGGCGGAGAGGCTGCCGTCCCCAAAATAAAGCTCCGTGCCGGGGCGGGTCTTTTTCCCCGGGCGGGTGAGGCACTCCCAGCACCCCTCCCCCAGATCCCGGAGCAGGACCACTTCCACCGCACCGCCGCTTTTCCGCTGGCCCAGGAGCCGGGCTGGCAGTACCCGGGAGTCGTTGAGCACCAGGCAGTCCCCTTCCCGGAGGAACTCCGGCAGTTCATAAAAATGCCGATGCTCCACCGCGCCGGTGGTCTTGCTGAGGAGCATCAGCCGGGACGCGTCCCGGCGCTCCAGCGGCGTCTGGGCAATCAGTTCCTTGGGCAGGTCGTATGCAAAGTCGGATCGTTTCATCGTTTGGTATCAGACACCTCTGGACAGGCTGACCCCCCGGAAGTAAAACCCGAGGATCTCCTGGAAATTCTTGCCGTGGACGCTGGCCATGGAATAGGCGCCCCACTGGCTCATGCCGATGTTGTGGCCGCTGCCGCCGCCGGAGACGGTCCACTGATCCGCCCCGGCATCGTGGATTACCGTGAAGTGATAGCTGGTGTACTGGAAGCCCAGGGCGGAGAGGAATCGGGTGCAGGCGGATTTCTGGAAGCTGTAGGTGCTGCCGTCCCCGTCCACCAGGGTCAGGCCGATGACATTGCCCACATCGGATAGGGTCAGCTGCACCTCCGCCAGCGCGCTGATGCCGTACTGGCTCAGCCTGGCGCTGATCTCCGCTGTGGTAAAGGTCTTGGACCAGCTCTTACAGTAGAAGTCGATGTCCGCCTCGTACGGGTCGATGACCCCCTGGAGGTAGGGCAGCTCCGCCACCCAGATGTTCTGGCTGCTCTCCGTGGCGCCGCCGTCCGCAGCGAAGTAGTAGGTCTGGGCCAGCTCCCCCTGGTAGGTGACATAGAGCCCGGCGGTCTGGTCCACAGCCGCATCGGAATTGGCCGTGGCGCTCTTGGTGCCCCGGTAAACCTGGTCCGTGGCGGTGTTGTAGAGGTCAAAGCCCAGAGAGCTCCGGCGTCCGAAGTTCATGAGCATATAGGTCCGGGCGCAGCAAGCCTGGGCCTTCAGGGCCTCCACCGGCCAGGAGGCGGACATTTCATAGGGGATGACGCCCTTGACATAGTCTTCGATGTCCAGGACGTTGATGACGTGGATATTGCCGCCGTTATAGCGGTAGAAGGAGAAGCCGCCGTAATAGGTATTGTCGTTGATGGAGCTGACAGCCTTGCCCGAGGCGAGGATGGGCTCCACAGAGAAATGGGTGTCCGTACCGCCGTCGTATGTATACAGCGTATTCCCGGCACTGTCGGTAACGGTGACGCCATAGGTGCTTCCGTCGGTCTTGCGCACGGTGATTGCCGTGGCTGTTGTGGAAGAGAGCGCCTGGAAATCCCGGTTCCCGTCGTAATAGCCGAAGCGGAAACCGCTGCCCTGCACGTTCTTCACCGTGATGACGGACACGGCGGTGCTCTCATAATAAAGGCCCACTTTCACCTTGTCACTGGGCACGGGCACGGTCCCGGAAATCTCCGCCACATAGTTACCGGGGTCGGTGCTGCCGCTGTCGGTGATGGTGGTGAGACCCGCACCGGTCATCACATAGGCCGTGGAGCTGCCGATCTGCCCAGTGCCGCCGCTGCCGGTGACATAGGCATCCTTCAGCGCCGTGGCCAGTGCGCCGTCATCCACGGCGATACCCCCGGCAGCCGCCGCGCCCAGGACCCCGGATACCGCCAGGGCCAGAAGCAGCACAAGGGCCAAACACGTTTTCGCTCTCGCTGGCATGGGCAAACCCCCTCCCGGTTCCCCGCCGGCAGGAATTGACGGAAAGAGGAACCTATGGTAAAATAACAGAATCAGAATCAGTTTTTCTGTGGAAAAGCGTGCAAAGGCCGCAAAATCCCGCTCCGACGGGCGGATGGAAATGCCGTTTGCCGCACAGTCAGGTTTATTATATAGTTTTCTCTCGAAAAATGCAAGCCGCTGGTAAAAGCTCCTGGCATAGGCGCTGAGGCGGCGGCATATTGTGGTACGAAAGGATGGATGCACCATGCAGCAGTACAAAGTCGGTATTATTGGCGGAACGGGAATGGTAGGGCAGCGCTTTGTCTCCCTGATGGAAGGCCACCCCTGGTTCCGCCTGACCGTGATTGCGGCCTCTCCCCGGAGCGCGGGCAAGACCTACGCCGAGGCCGTGGGCAGCCGCTGGGCCATGGAGACGCCCATGCCGGAGTTCGCCAAGTCCATCGTGGTGAAGGACGCCGAGGCGGACATGGCGGAGATCGCCCGGGAGGTGGACTTCGTCTTCTGCGCCGTGGAGATGCCCAAGGATGCACTCCGGGCCCTGGAGGAGGGCTATGCCAAACTGGAATGCCCCGTGGTCTCCAACAACTCCGCCCACCGTTGGACACCCGATGTGCCCATGGTGGTGCCGGAAATCAATCCGGAGCACCTGGAGATCATTCCGGCCCAGCGCAAGCGCCTGGGCACCAAGCGGGGCTTTATCGCCGTGAAGAGCAACTGCTCCATC
>CALWOS010000115.1 GCA_944383185.1 uncultured Oscillospiraceae bacterium | reverse complement strand
GGCTTTACGGCCTTTTGGGCCATTTCCGCCAGATGCTCCGTGCCCCTGACGCCGATGGCGGAAAGGGTTGCCGGAAGCGCTAGGGCGCCGAAGAAGAATTGCTCTATGGCCTGGATGCCGCTGCGGGCGTCGCGGAGGCCGTCCCCGGTGGAGGGGAGGCCGAAAACGCTGTGGCCCAGGGCCGCCAGGCGGGGGGCGGTGCTCCCGTCCAGAATGTGGCGGAGCCAGGCGGGGATCAGCACAGCCAGCCCCGCGCCATGGGTCACGTCATAGTAGGCGCTCAGGGGGTGCTCCATGGCGTGCGCCGTCCAGGGGTGATTCTTCCCCAGGCTCAGCAGGCCGTTGATGGCCATGGTTCCCGCCCACATGAGCTCCGCCCGGGCGGTGTAGTTGTCGGGCTGTTCCAGGGCGACGGGGCCGTACTGGACGCAGCTGCGCATCACCGAGGCGGCGAAGCCATCCAGGAGGCTGCTCTCCGTGCCCATGGGGCCCAGGTAGTTTTCCAGGGCGTGGGCGAAGATATCCGCCGTACCAGCGGCGGTATGCCACGGGCTTACCGTAAAGGTATACGTGGGGTCCAGGATGGACACCCGGGGGCGCATACCGGGATGGCGGGTGCCGATTTTGTCTCCGGTCTGTGTGTTGGAGATCACGGCGATGTGGTTCATTTCGCTGCCTGTGGCCGCCAGGGTGGGTACCGCCACCACCGGCAGGAACTTGCCGGAGTAGGGGACTTTTCCGGAGATCAAATCCCAGGGGTCTCCAGAATAATCCAAGCTCCCGGAAACGGCCTTGGCGCAGTCGATAACGCTGCCGCCGCCCAGGGCAAGGAGAAACTCCGCGCCGGTATCCCGGCACTGCGCCACACCCCGGCGCACCGTCTCCACCCGGGGGTTGGGCTCTACGCCGCCCAGCTCCGTCCAGGAAATACCTGCTCGTTCCAGCTCCGCCGCCGCGGCGGAGAAAATGCCGTTTTTCTTCACGCTGCCGCCGCCGTAGAGGATCAGCGCGCGCCGCCCCAGCGGCACGGCGGCTTCACCCAAATGCGAGATCTCACCCTGCCCAAAATAGACTTCTGTGCCGATCTGCCAGTGGAAATTTTCCATAATCCCGCCTCCATTTCCCGTTTATTGTAACAAAGGGAAGGGGGCGCTGTCAATTCTTCCGCCCTTGACAAAGGCGGCAAGCTGTGGTATCCTCAAATAAATTAGTTATGACTAACTAACTAATGGTTGCGACGCATGGTGCGCGCAAATTTTTCCACAAGAATTAGTTCGAACTAACTATGTGACAAAGGAGGCGAATATGAGCGTAGTCATTGTCGGCGGAAATGAGTGTATGGTCTGCCAATATCAGGATATCTGCAGCCGCTATGGCTGCCAGGCGAAAATTTTTGCCAAGAAAAGGGGATCTCTCCGCAAAAGCATCGGCACGCCAGCGTTGGTGGTGCTCATGACCAGTACGGTGTCCCACAAGCTGGTGGAGAGCGCCCTCCAGGAGGCCAAGCGTCGGAATATCCCCGTCGCCCGGAGCCGCAGCAGCTCCGCTTCGGCGCTTCAGGGCGTTCTCTCCCAACATTTTGCGCCGGCAACCAGCTGAAGTTCAGCGCCCCATCGCACGAATGACCCGCAGCAGCCGCTGCAGGCTCAGCGCGGCGTTGCCCAGTTCCGTGATGTAGATCATGGCAATATAGCCGGTGAGGGCCCAGGTGGGGAGCAGGAGCACTACCAGCGTCACGCCCAGGGCGGCGTCCAGGATGTTGAAAAGCATGGAGTGCAGCATCTGTCCCAGGCCCTTGAGGCAGCCGTCCGTGACAATATCCAGATAGATCACCGGCACCAGGGGGCACAGCTGCCGCAGCAGCGTCCCCAGCTGCGCGTCGCCGTAGAGCTTTTGAGTCAGGGGTTCCGCCCATATCCAAAGTACGGCGGCGGTAACCAGGCCGAACAGGGCACTTCCCGCGAGCAGCCGGGCCACGGTGCGGCGGATCTGCCGGTGGTTGCCCCGCATTTGCTCCGCAGTGAGCTCCGGCACCAGAAGCTCCGCGAGAGCGGTGAGAAGGCAGCTGGGAAAGGTGAGGATGGGGAAGATCATCCCCTGAATGCTCCCATAGCCCTCCAGGGCATGGTCACTGCTCAGGCCGGAGAGGCGCAGCTGCCGGGGCACCAGCAGATGCTCCAGCGTGGAGAGGGAGCTTCTGGCATAGGCCGAGAGTGCCAAAGGCAGGGCAATGCCCAGCATCCGGCCAGTGAGCTTTTCCCCACCTCGCCCTTCCTGGGAGCGGAAGCGCCGGCGGTCCTGAACATAGAGCAGCGCCAGCACCAGGCAGGAGAGGGCTTCTCCCATGGTGGCGCCCTTTGTCACGGCGGCGCAGGAGGCGGTGATGTTTTCCGGGTTCACCTGCTGGAGCAGGACGACCACGAAGGCAATGCGCAGAAGCTGCTCCAAAATCTGGGCGGCGGTGGACTTTAGCACCCGGCCCACTGCGGTGAAGTAGCCGCAGAACACGGCGCTCAACGCCATGAACGGCAGAGACAGGGCGAGGAGGCGCAGGCTGGGCACCGTCCTGGCGTCCCCGATCCACAAAAATCCGATGTCCTGGGCCAGGAAGGCCAGAAGCGCCGCCGCCGCGGTACCGAAACAGAGGGCATACCCCAGGCAGCGGCCCGCCGCGGCTCCCACGCTCTCCGGGCGTCCCAGCCCCAGCTCCTCGGCGATGAGCCGGGTGGAGGCAAAGCGGATGCCGCTCACAGCAACGGTGCTCGCCAGCATACCCACGCTCAGCACCAGCTGATAAAGGCCGATTCCCGCCGCCCCGATGCGCCCCACCAGCCAGACCTGGAACACCATGGCGGTGCAGCGCATTACCAGGGTGGTGCCGGTGAGCAGTATGGTATTTTGTACGAGCCGTTTCCACTTCAAAGAAAAGCCCCCCGCAGTGATACTTGTGAGAGTATATGCGGAGGGCTTGCCCCTTTTTCGGGGGTTGTCAATGGAAGCTGTCCGTCTTGCGAAAAAGGTTCTCTACCCTCTCGCGCAGGGCGGCGTTTTCCGGCGCGGCCAGCTCCGGGTCTGCCTGGAGCACCGCGCCGGCTGCCTCCTGGGCGCTCTCCAGGAGGGACATGTCCGTACAGAGATCGGCGATGCGCATCTCCGGCAGGCCGTGCTGCCGGGAGCCGAAAAAGTCCCCGGGGCCCCGGAGGCGCAGATCCTCCTCGCTGATGCGGAAGCCGTCGTTGGTCCGGCAGAGGATCTTCAGCCGGGCCCGGGACTCCTCCCCCTTGTGGTCGGAGATCAGTACACAGTAGCTCTTGTGTTTTCCCCGGCCCACCCGGCCCCGGAGCTGGTGAAGCTGGCTGAGGCCGAAGCGCTCGGCGTTTTCAATGAGCATCAGCACGGCGTTGGGTACGTCTACCCCTACCTCGATCACGGTCGTGGCAGCCAGGATGTCCAGCTCCCCGGCGGCGAAGGCTGCCATGACTGCGTCCTTCTCACGGGGCTTCTGCTTGCCGTGGACACAGCTGATCCGGAGATCGGGAAAGGTATCCCGAAGGGACTGGGTGTGTTCCAGGACGTTTTTCACATGGGGCATGCCCTCCTCGTTTTCCTGGATCATGGGGCAGACCACATAGACCTGGCGCCCTTCCGACACCAGCTTCCGGATGAAGCGGTTGAGCCGGGGGCGCATTTCCTCTCCCACGGCGAAAGTGTCCACCTTTTGCCGACCCGGAGGCAGCTCGTCCAGGACGGACACGTCCAGATCTCCGTAGAGCATCAGCGCCAGGGTACGGGGTATGGGCGTGGCGGACATGACCATTACATGGGGGTGCGCACCCTTGGCGGAGAGGGCTGTGCGCTGTTCCACGCCAAAGCGGTGCTGCTCGTCTGTGACCACCAGGGCCAGGTTCTGAAAAGACACCTGCTCGGAGAGCAGGGCGTGGGTGCCCACGACCAGATCCGCCTCCCCGGCGGCCAGGCGCGCCAGCGCCTGGCGTTTCTGCCGGGGCGTCATGGAGCCCACCAGCCGCTCCACCCGCACGCCCAGTGGAGAGAGCAGATCCGAGAGCGTGTGGTAGTGCTGCTCCGCCAAAAGCTCCGTGGGGGCCATAAAGGCGGCCTGGCAGCCGTTTTGCCGGACCAGCCAGATGCAGGCCGCGGCCACCAGGGTCTTGCCGCTGCCCACATCCCCCTGAATCAGGCGGTTCATCTGCTTTCCAGCGCACATATCCCGGAAAGCCGCCTCGGCGCAGCGGCGCTGGGCGCCTGTGGGGGAATAGGGGAGGGAGGCATAAAAGGGCGCCGGGTCATGGTAAGCCAATGCGCGCCCCTGCCGTTCCCCTCGCCGCGCCCGGATCCAGCCGAGAGCGGCTGCCAGGACAAAGAGCTCCTCAAAAATCAGCCGCCGGCGTGCCTGAGCAAGGGCGGGAAAGCTGGTGGGGAAGTGGATGTTCCGATAGGAAAAGGCCGTGTCCGCCAAGGAAAAGCGCCGGGCCACAGCGGGGGGCAGGTAGTCCGGCAGCACGTCCCCACAGGCGTCCAGGCCCTGGGCCACGGCGCTTTGGATGCGCTTTTGGGAGATGCCGGCAGTGAGCGGATAGATGGGCACAATGCGCCCCACGGCCCGGCGGGGCCCGTCCGCCGGTTCGAACACCGGGTTGGACATGGTTTTCTGGGAGGGAACGCCGCTGACCTTTCCGTAAAAAAGGTATTCCCGCCCCGTGTGAAACTGGTCCTTCACATAGGACTGGTTGAAATAGGTGATGATGAGGCTGCCGCTGTCATCGCTGACCCGGAAGCGCACCAGCTCCATACCCTTGCGGATGCGGCTGAGCCGGGGGCTCTCCCAGACCATGGCCCGGATGCAGGCGGGCTGCTCCAGCTCCGCGTCGGCGATGTCCACCACGGCGCTCCGGTCCTCGTAGTTCCGGGGAAAGAACCCGATAAGGTCCCGGAGGGTGTGTATGCCCAGCTTTTCCAGCAGACGCTGCCGCTGCTCCCCTACGCCTTTGATATAGCGCACGTCTGTATCCAGATCGGCCACGATCTCACCGCCTTTCTCGCGTTGGATATCCCTATTTTACACGCGCGGAACCGAAAAGTAAACTGCCGGGAGCGGATTCTCCGCTCCCGGCAGCGCGCTGGGGGAAAGAAGGTAGAAAGAAGTGTGTTGTTCAGATCAGATTTTTCTCGGTCTCGGGATCAAAGAGGTGGATGAGTTCGTTGCGGAAGGTGAAGTCCAACTCGGCGCCGTACTGGAAGCCGCCCCGGTGCTGATGCTCCAGGTCCGCGGTCTGCACCCGCAGCACCACGTCCTTGCCGGCGGCGGAGACGTGGAGATGGACCTCGCTGCCCATCATCTCGGAGACGTCCACCTTGCCGTGGAGCACGTCGTCTCCGCTGCCCTTCAGCAGAATGTGCTCGGGCCGGATGCCTACGGTGACGTCCCGGCTCTCCACCTGGTTCGCGGCCAGCTTCTCGTTGATCTCGTCGGCCAGGGGGATGGTGGCCTCGGCGACCTCCACGGCGTACTTGCCGCCGTCCTTATGCAACTTCCCGTTGAAGAAGTTCATCTGGGGGGAGCCGATGAAGCCGGCCACAAAGAGGTTCGCGGGGTGCTCAAAGACCTCCTGGGGGGAGCCGATCTGCATGATCCAGCCATCCCGCATGATCACGATCCGGTCGCCCAGGGTCATGGCCTCAGTCTGGTCATGGGTGACATAGATAAAGGTGGTGTTGATCCGCTGGCGGAGCTTGATGATCTCCGCGCGCATCTGGTTCCGGAGCTTGGCGTCCAGGTTGCTCAAAGGTTCGTCCATCAGGAACACCTGGGGCTCCCGGACGATGGCGCGGCCAATGGCTACGCGCTGCCGCTGGCCGCCGGACAGCGCCTTGGGCTTGCGTTCCAGGTACTGGGTGATGTCCAGGATGGCGGCAGCCTCCGTGACGCGCTTGTCGATCTCGTCCTTGGGCATCTTCCGCAGCTTCAGGGCAAAGGCCATGTTGTCATACACGGTCATGTGGGGATACAGGGCGTAGCTCTGGAACACCATGGCGATGTCACGATCCTTGGGCTCTACGTCATTCACCAGCTTGTCGCCGATGTACAGCTCGCCCTCGGAGATGGTCTCCAAGCCGGCGATCATCCGCAGGGTGGTGGATTTTCCGCAGCCGGAGGGGCCAACCAGGACGATGAACTCCTTGTCGGCGATGTCCAGGCTGAAGGAGTGGACTGCCTCCACGCCGCCTTCATAGATCTTCTTGACATTTTTCAGGGACAGATTTGCCATACATGCAGACCGCAGACTCCCCGCCTCCGCGGGAGAGCCCTCGCCCGCCGGGAGCGGAACCCGGCGGACCTTACGGCAGGTCTCCACACTGCCGCACCCCCGGTCAGGGGCATCGATTCCTCCTTTTTTAGCTGGCCGCGGCTATGGGAATGGAGTAGCCTGGGGCCGCTGGAATGGGAAAGCTTGCGGGGGAAGGGAGGGCCTCAGCCCTTGACGGCACCCATGGCAATGCCCTGGGTGAAGTACTTCTGGAACATGATGAAGACGATGATGATGGGAATGGAGGCCAGGGCAGCGCCCGCCATAATGAGGCCGAAGTCCGTGGACATTTCGCCCTGGAGCTTGGCAATACCCAGAGGCAGCGTCCACTTGTCCTCGTCCACCAGCATGACCAACTGGAGGAAGTAGTCGTTCCAGGTGTTCACGAAGGTGAAGATGGCCAGCGCGCCGATGCCCGGCTTGATCATGGGCAGGACCACCGTGCTGAAGGTGCGCAGCTCGCCGGCACCGTCCACGCGGGCGGCTTCCAGGATCTCTGTGGGGATGGTCTCGGAGAACTGCTTCATCAGGAATACGCCGAAGGGCCAGCCTACTGTAGGCAGGATGACGGCCCAGATGTTGTTGTTCAGGCCGATGGCGGTCATCTCCTGAAGCAGGGGGATGACGATGACCTGCTTGGGCAGGGCCATGGCGCAGATGATGATGGTAAAGAGGATGTTCCGGCCAATGAAGCGTTTCTTGGCCAGGGCATAGCCCGCCAGGGAAGCAGTGATGCAGGTGAGGATCATGGCCATGGCGGAGATGAACACGATGTTGAACAGCCAGAGGAAGGCGGGATGCTCAAAAAGCCGCGCATAGTTCTCTACAGTGGGAGCTTTGGGGAACCAGATGATCT
>CALWOS010000114.1 GCA_944383185.1 uncultured Oscillospiraceae bacterium | reverse complement strand
GGGCAGGACATAGGCTCCCAGGACCACATACACCGCTGCCAGGAGATAGAGCAGCCCCGTGAGGGCCGCCGCGGCCTTTTCCCGGCCCCCGCCAGCAACGGCCAGCAGCCGCAGCACGCACCAGGCCGCCAGCACCGACCACAGCAGCACCCCCAACGCCACGGCCACCATACTCCCGAAGCCCTGGAACCAGCCCCGGAACAGCCCGGGGTTTACCATGGCGTACAAGCCGCCCGCCAGGAGCGGGGCCAGGACGATCAGGAGCACGTCCGCCCGGCAAAAGCGCCCCCGGCGGTAAAGCCACGCCGCGACGGGAAGGGGGACAAGGGCCGTCGCCACAAGGAGCGCCCAGGCCAGGGCGTCCCCCGCCGTGCCAGAGAGGCTCAAGCGCCGGAGCAGCGCCGCCCACTGGGCGAAGGGGAAGGCCAGAACGGCCTTGTCCGGCACCTCCGGCCCCCAGAGGGCCAGCCCCAGGCTCACACAGCCCAGCGCCCCCAGGAGCCACACCATCTTTCGCTTTTCCATAAGCAGCCCTCCGAATTATCGTTTTACAATAATTTTATACCATGCCTTTCGGTTGCTTGTCAAGAAAAAATTATCGAAAAACAATAATTTTCTGCAGAGGCCAGCTTCCTGGAAAACATTACCGAAACTTATCCCGGATTTTACATGGAGTTGACCTTTTCCCCAGCGGCGGCGTGGTATACTCTACTATGTGAAAAAGTGTTTGCAGTATGTCGTTTTAAGGGAGCGAAAGCATGGAGACTTACAGCGTGATCGATATCGGCTCCAACACCATCCGCCTGGTGATCTACCGCCTGGCGGAAGGGATGCCCCGGGCCATCCTCAACAGCAAGCGCGCCGCCGGCCTGGCAGGCTATGTGGATGGGGAAGGCCGCCTCTCGGCGGAGGGCGTGGAAAAGCTTTTGCAGGTCCTCGCGGAGTTCCGCCTGGCCCTGGACCTGATCCCGGAGTGCCGGGTCTATCCTTTTGCCACGGCGTCCCTGCGGAACATCCGCAACACCCAGGAGGTCCTGGACGCGGTCCGGGCCCGCTGCGGCATGGAAGTGCAGGTCCTCTCCGGCTTTGAAGAGGCCAGTCTGGATTTCCGGGGGGCCGGGAGCGTCCTCAGCGCGGAGAGCGGGCTGGTCACGGATGTGGGCGGCGGCAGCACCCAGCTGGTGTTTTTCCGGGAAGGGCGCATCCAGACAGCCGTGTCCCTGCCCTGGGGCTCCCTGAACCTCTACCGGCGCTTCTGCCAGGGCCTGTTCCCCACCGCCGGGGAGCTGGCGGCCATGGAGCGGGAGGTGGAGCAGAGCCTGCGCCAGGCCCTGCCCGGGGCGGCGTATCCGGCGGAGCCCGTGTTCACCATCGGCGGCACGGCCCGGGCGATCCTGGAACTATACCGCCGCTGGGAGCCGGGCCGGGAGAAAGAAAACGTCTATTCCACGAGTTTTTTCGACCAGCTCCTCCAGCGCTGCGCCCAGAAGCCCAAAAAGCTCCTGCGGCAGATCCTGAGCCAGTCGCCGGACCGGGTGCACACCCTGCTGCCGGGGGCGGCGGTGCTCCACACCCTGAGCCGGTGCTGCGGCTGCCGCACTGTCCACACCAGCCCCTTCGGCGTCCGGGAGGGCTACCTGGACTATATGCTGGAAAAGGAGGGGCTGCGCCATGGCTGACGCGTCCTATACCCAGAACCGGGAACTGAGCTGGCTGCGCTTCAATGACCGCGTCCTCAGCGAGGCCACAGACGAGACCGTGCCGCTGCTGGAGCGGCTGAAATTCGTCTCCATCTTCACCAGCAACCTGGACGAGTTTTTCATGATCCGGGTAGGCAGCCTCTTTGATCTGGACGCGGTGAACCCCCAGACCCGGGACCCCCGCTCCGGCTGGACGCCGGGGCGGCAGCTGGAGGAGATCTATGCGGCGGTGCGCCCCCTGTATAAAAAGCGGGAGCGCATCTGTGCCCAGCTGGAGGAACAGCTCCGGGTCCACGGCATCTGCCGTCTGGAGATGGAGGAGCTCACGCCGCCGGAGCAGAAGTTCGTCAAGCAGTATTTCAAAAGCGCCGTGGCCCCCATCCTCTCCCCCCAGATTGTGGACGCCCACCACCCCTTTCCCCACCTGAAGAACAAGGTCATCCATGCGGGCGCCTGGGTGCGCTACCGGAGCCGGGAAGTCCTGGCCCTGTGCCAGGTGCCGGAGAGCCTGCCCGCCGTGCTGTTCCTGCCGGGGGCGGAGCTGCGGTACATCCATATGGAAAACATACTCCTGGCCTTCCTGGACCAGGTGTTCCCCAACTACACCATCCTGGAAAAGGCGGCCTTCTGCGTCACCCGGAACGCGGACGTGAACCCCGAGGACGAGGTCTTTGAGGTGGAGGAGCAGGAGGACTTCCGCAAGCGGATGCGCAAGGTCCTGCGCCAGCGCCTGCGCATGGCGCCGGTGCGCCTGGAGCTGTCCCGCCATCCCGGCGGGGCCCTCCTGGACTGCCTCCGGGAGCGCCTCCCGGTCCGCAGCAGCCAGGTGTTCGTCACCGCCGCGCCGCTGAAGCTGGAGTACTCCTTTTCCCTGCCCGGACGGCTTCCGGAGGCCCGGCGGGCGGCGCTGACCTATCCGCCCCACCGGCCCTGTATTCCCCCGGACATCCGAATGGACGCCGGGCTCATCCGTCAGATGGAGGCAAAGGACCGGCTGCTGTCCTTTCCCTTTGAGAGCATGGCGCCCTTCCTTGCCCTCCTGCAGGAGGCGGCCCGGGACCCCTCCGTGCTGTCCATCAAGATCACCATTTACCGCCTGGCGGGCAAGGCCCGGCTGGTGGACTGCCTCTGTCAAGCCGCGGAAAACGGCAAAGATGTCACCGTGCTCATTGAACTGCGGGCCCGCTTTGACGAGCAGAACAACATCGACTGGTCCGAGCGCCTGGAGGACGCCGGGTGCACGGTGCTCTACGGCTTTGAGCGCTACAAGGTCCACTCCAAGGTCTGCCTCATCACCCGCCGGGAGCACGGAGAGATCCGCTATATCACCCAGATCGGCACGGGGAACTACAACGAAAAGACCGCCGAGCAGTACACAGACCTCTCTCTCATCACCGCGCACCCCGGCATTGGGCGGGACGCCAGCGACTTTTTCCGGAACATGGCCATCTCCAACCTGGAGGGGGACTATCACTGGTTCCTGGCGGCGCCGTCCTCCCTGAAGCCCCGGCTCCTGGCGCTCATGGACCGGGAAATCGAAAAGGGCCCGGAGGGCTATATCTGCATCAAGATCAACTCCATCACGGACATGGATCTCATCGAAAAGCTCCGGGAGGCCTCACAGGCGGGAGTGGAGGTGCGCATGATCGTCCGGGGCATCTGCTGCATCCTTCCCGGCGTGCCCGGGGAGACGGACCACATCCGGATCACCAGCATCGTGGGCCGGTTTCTGGAACACTCCCGGGTCTATGTCTTCGGCCAGGGGAGCCAGGAGTGGATGTATATCTCCTCGGCGGATTTCATGACCCGGAACACCCAGCGCCGGGTGGAGGTGGCGGTACCCATCCTGGACCCGGACGTCCGGGAGAAGATCCGGAAGATCCTGGAGACCTGCCTGCGCGACACCGCCAAGGCCCGGCAGCTCCTGCCCGACGGGACTTATGCCCCGGTGCCCCATACCGGAGAGCCCCTGGACAGCCAGCAGCAGCTCCTGCTCCAAGCCATTCAGGCGGAGGGCGTCCGGACGGCAGGCCGCCCTGCCGCCCCGCTCAGCCGCTTCCGGGCCTTTTGGGAGAGATTCTTCTCCTGAAGGCCGCACGCTTTTGAAGGGAGCTGCAAAATCTCTAAAAAGAAAGACAGGCTGGAAGCCTGTCTTTCTTCTTGGAAGAGATGGTTACAATTCCTGTTTTCCAAGGCAAAACAAAACCGCCGCGAAGCGGCGGCATCCCAAACCGGAGCGTAAGCGACAGCGGGTCCGGTTTGGAAAAGGAGGAGCAGCAGCGTGAGCGCGCTCTGACTTATAAAACTTCATGCGCCAGGGCGCACTACGAAAACAGTCAAAAGCCGGGGCGCATGAAGTTTTCGCGCATGTGGGCCGTCCCCGGCC
>CALWOS010000113.1 GCA_944383185.1 uncultured Oscillospiraceae bacterium | reverse complement strand
TGCTCACCTGGTGGTGCGACGGCTCCCCGGACCGGGAGCATGAGGCCATCATCTGCGACGGGGCGGTGCGCAGCGGGAAGACCTACGCCATGGGGCTGAGCTTCGTGCTGTGGGCCATGCGGCGCTTCTCGGGAGAGCGCTTCGCCCTGTGCGGCAAGACCATCCTCTCCCTGCGGCGGAACGTGGCGGATGGGCTGCTGCCCCAGCTCCGGCGGCTGGGCTTTGACTGCCGGGAAAAACGGAGCGAAAACCGCATCACGGTGCTGCTGGGGGAGCGGAGCAACGAGTTTTACCTGTTCGGCGGCAAGGACGAGGGGGCATCCGCCCTGATCCAGGGCATCACCCTGGCGGGGGCCATGCTGGACGAGGTGGCGCTGATGCCCCGGTCCTTTGTGGAGCAGACGGCGGCCCGGTGCAGCGTCCGGGGGAGCCGGCTGTGGTTTTCCTGCAACCCGGAGGGGCCCGACCACTGGTTTTACCGGGAGTGGGTCTGCCGGGCGGCGGAGCGGCGGGCCCTGTACCTCCACTTCACCATGGCGGACAACCCCGGGCTGGCCCCGGAGATCCGCCGGCGCTATGAGCGGATGTACACGGGGGTGTTCCGGCGGCGCTTCGTCCTGGGGGAGTGGGTGGCGGCCCAGGGGCTGGTGTACGACTTCTTCCGGGAGGAAATGGCCGTGGACCCGCCGCCGGAGGAGGCCTGTACCCGCTTTGTGATCTCCTGCGACTACGGCACGGCCAACCCCGCGTCCTTCGGGCTGTGGGGGGAGCGCGGCGGGGTCTGGTACCGGCTGCGGGAGTATTACTTCGACTCCCGGCGGGAGGGGCGGCAGAAGACGGACTCGGAGTATGCCGCGGACCTCCTGGCCCTGGCCGGGGGGCTACCTTTGGAGGCGGTGGTGGTGGACCCCTCCGCTGCCAGCTTTTTGGAGCTGCTGCGCCGGGAGGGGCTGCCGGTACGCAAGGCGGACAACGACGTGCTCCGGGGCATCCGCATCACGGCGGAGCTCCTGAAGGCCGGGCACATCCGCATTGGCCGCGCCTGCCGGGACGCGCTCCGGGAGTTTTCCGTCTACTGTTGGGACGAGAAGGCCCGGGACCGGGACGCGCCGCTGAAGGTCAACGACCACGCCATGGACGACATTCGCTACTTCGCCGCCACCATCGCGGCGGGGGCGGGGGAGGCCTTTGCCTCCGTCTGGGTGGAACGATGAGGGAAGGAGAGTGCTTATGGAAAAAAGCAAGAGGACAGCGGCACCAACGGTGCAGCTGCGGACCGGGGCCCGGCACCCCTTCGGGATGCTGGACGGCTATGTGCCCCTGGGAAGCGGGGAGCACCGGATCTACCGGGCCATCCGGGAGGCGGTGCCGGTAGTGGACGCGGCGGTGATGAAGCTCATCCGCCTCACCGGGGGCTTTTCCGTGCGCTGCGGCGTGCCCCGGGCGGAGCGGCAGCTCGCCCAGTTCCTGCGCACGGTGGACGTGGGCCGGGGACAGCGGGGCATCGGCGCCTTTCTGGACGGGTATCTGGACTCCATGATCACCTGCGGCCGGGCCGTGGGGGAGATCGTGGTCCGGGGGAGGAAGGAGATCGCCGCGGTGCTGTGCGGCAATGTGGAGGACGTGCAGGTCCGGGAGGGGAAGACGCCCCTGGATCTGACCCTGTGCGCCGTGAGCGAGCGGGGGGTGCTGGAGCCGCTGCCCTATCAGGAGCTGCTGCTCTTTACCCCCTTCCACCCGGAGGCGGACGCGCCCTACGGCGTGTCCCTTTTGCGGAGCATGCCCTTCCTCACGGACATATTGCTGAAAATCTACAACACCATCGGCGTGAACTGGGAGCGGGCGGGGAACGTGCGTTTCGCCGTGGTGTACAAGCCCCAGGGGGACATCCTGGACCGGGCCTATGCCAAGGAGCGGGCCGAACAGATCGCCGCCAGCTGGAGCGAGGCCATGCGCAGCACCAAAAACGGCAGTGTCCGGGACTTCGTAGCGGTGGGGGACGTGGACATCCGGGTTATCGGCGCGGAGGGGCAGGTCCTGGACAGCGAGGTGCCGGTGCGGCAGATCCTGGAACAGCTCATCGCCCGGACGGGCATCCCGCCCTTTATGCTGGGGCTCAACTGGTCCTCCACCGAGCGCATGAGCGCCCAGCAGGCGGACCTGATGACCAGCGAGCTCACGGCCATCCGCCGGACGCTGGACCCGGTGATCGAGCGGATCTGCGAGCTGTGGCTCCATCTCCACGGCTATGCCTGCGACTTCACGGTGGAGTGGGACGACATCAATCTCCAGGACGCCGTGGAGGAGGCGCGGGCGGCGCTTTACCAGGCGCAGGCGGAGCGGGCCCGGGCGGAGACCGCCGCGCTGCGCCGCGCCGCCCGGACAGAGGCCGCGGCGCCCGGGGAGGAGACAGAAAAACCGGAAGCGGAGGAGGAAGCTGCCGCCGGGACGGAGACGCCGGAGATCCAGGCGCCGCTTCCGGCGGAGAATAAGGAGGAGAGGGAATGAACATCACGAAAGCCGGCGCAGCCGTGCCGGAGGCGGGGCTGCCGGCGGAGGAGCTGGAGGCCATCAACGCCTATGCCAGGACCGCCCTGACGGCGGAGGAGGTCTTTGCCTTCCCAGTGCTGCTGTGCGACAACGAGGTGGACCGGGATTTCGAGCGGTTTGCCGAGGAGACCCTGGCGGAGCTCCGGGAGCTGTTTGTGGGGAAGACCGGCATTGCCGACCACGAGTGGGGCAGGGAAAAGCAGATGGCCCGAATCTACCGGACGGAGCTCGTCACAGAGCCGGGACGGAAGAACTCCCTGGGATTGCCCTACCAGTATCTGAAGGGCTGGGCCTACATGCTGCGCACGGCGGAAAAAGCATGGGGCATCGCGGAAATGCAGGGGGACATAAAACAGGAGACCA
>CALWOS010000112.1 GCA_944383185.1 uncultured Oscillospiraceae bacterium | reverse complement strand
TCCACCACGCCGCAAAAGGCGGCGGGCAGATCCTCGTGTGCGTGGCGGGCCGGGGCTGGTACCAGGAGTGGGACAAAGAGGCCCGGGAGCTGCATCCGGGAGATGTGGTGAACATCCCGCCGGAGGTGAAGCACTGGCACGGCGCGGCCCGGGACAGCTGGTTTTCTCATCTGGCCCTGGAAGTGCCCGGCGAGAACGGCTCCAACGAGTGGCTGGAGGCCGTCGACGACGAAGCCTACGGCAAGCTGGACTGAATGACAATTGACAGTTGACAATGGATCAATTGACAATTGACAATTATGGTGGTTGTCGAAAGCCTCCGCGCACCCAAAGGCTCCCTTGCGCAAAGGGAGCCTTCTCAAGGTGCCGCGTCCCGCGGCCTATTCATTGAAAAAAGCTCCTGCCGGCGGCAGGAGCTTTTTCGCGCTTTCTTCATCCCAGGGTGTCAGCACACCAGGAATTCATCCAGGACGATCTCCTGGGAATCGCCCAAAATCTCTGCGTCCTCATAGAGTTCCATGTGGCTGCTGTAGCAGAAATAGGTGCTGCCCAGAAGGGAATCATACATATGGGTATGTACCCCGCTGCCCTGAGGGAAGTTGGCCTGGAACACCACGGAGGGCTCCATGAGCCGCTCACCCTGGAGCAGGCGCAGCGCCAGCTCCACACAGCGCTCGTTGGGCATCAGGCTCTCCCAATAGCGGCTGCCGTTACCGTACTGGCCGGGCTGGTAGACCACCTCCCGGACGGTGTTGGGGAACTCGGGGCTGGCCACCCGGTTGAGCACCACCTCGCCCACGCACATTTTCCACTCGTCGCTGAGCCAGTCGCTGCCGGCCTCGGAGTACATGACCTTGGCCACCAGGTACAGGTCTTCAAAGGAGATGCTCTGCCCCTGGCCGGTGACGGCGATTTTCTCGTCCCGGGCCGCCTGGGCGGCGTTGCCCGTTTCATAGTCCCCCGTAAGGGCGGCCTCCATCATGATGGCCAGGTAATCCGTATCCTCGTCGTAGGCCGCCAGGGACGCGGTGCCCAAACTCAGGCACAGCGCCGCGGCGCACAAAAACGTCATACACTTCTTCATGGGATCGCTCCTTTCTGAAGGTCCGTATGTCCATGGTGAAATTGACGAACCTCCGAAACACGAACTTGTTTCTTTTTGATACCAACCGGCGGGGTATCCCCGCTGTTGAGGCTAATAATAACAAAAGAGTAACAAAATTGCAAGGGGTAATTGAAACTTTTTGAAATTATTTTTCCGACTCTATTTTTGAAAAAGTGAAAAAATCCCAAATCAAGTGGAAATGAAACGCCAGAATTTACCCAAAAATCAGGTCAAAGTGGGGTACATATGCTCCTAATAACGCAGCTTCAAAAAGGTTACAATTTGTAATTATTAAAAGAGCGTGAAGAACCAGAAAAATGACGAAACGCCGGCCTCCGTACGGGTGCGGAGGCCGGCGTGTTTTGTCCGGCTCGGGGAAGATGGAAATCGGCGCAAAGCCTTGGTATATCAGGCTTCCGATCCCTCGATGGGCGGAAGCAGGAGCTTGCGGAAGGCCGTGGGCAGGGGGTATTCCCGGGGGTCGTCCCAGGTGAAGCGGGAGATGGGCCGCCCGCAGCGGATGTGGAGGCAGGTCATGTCCCACTCCACATGGGTAAAAACGTGTTTGCGCTCCCGGCTGCTGACGATCTCCGTGGGCTGCAGGCCCTGCTCCCGGCACCAGGCCAGCCCGGCGGCGTCGCCGGTGAGGTCCGGGACGTTGGGAAGCTGCCACAGCCCGGCCAGAAGCCCGCCGGCGGGGCGTTTTTCCAGGGCGAAGCGGCCCTGGTGCTCCAGCAGAAAGACCATGAGCGTCTCCTTCCGGCGGGGGCGTTTGGGCGTGCGGATGGGGAGGGTCAGCTCCTTCCCCTGCTCCCGGGCGGCGCAGAAGGCGGCGCAGGGGCAATCCTCACACCGGGGCGCGCCGTTGGGGATGCACACTATGGCCCCAAGCTCCATCAGCGCCTGGGTGAAGTCCCCGCAGCGCCCGGCGGGGTAGACCTCGCCCAGGGCGGCAGAGACATATTTTTTATAGGTGGGGGCGTCCGCCGGCTTGTCCCAGGCGGTAAGGCGGGCGACAACCCGGAGCACGTTCCCGTCCACCGCCGGGGTGGGTTCGCCGTAGCAGATGGAGCAGATGGCCCCGGCCGTATAGTCCCCGATCCCCGCCAGAGCCCGGACCTGATTCGGTTCCCGGGGGAACACGCCGCCGTATTCCGCCACGATCTGCCGGGCGGCCTTCTGGAGATTTTTCACCCGGCTGTAATAGCCCAGGCCCTCCCAGAGCTTCAAAAGCTGCTCCTCCGGCGCGGCGGCCAGGGCCGGGATGTCCGGCAAAGCCTCCAGAAAGCGGGCGTAGTAGCCCTTGACCGCCTCCACCCGGGTCTGCTGGAGCATGATCTCCGAGAGCCAGACGTGGTAGGGCTCCCGGTCCAGCCGCCAGGGCAGGACGCGGGCGTGGGCGGCGTACCAGGGCAGGAGCGCCCCAGGGAGTTTTTGAATGCGTGCTTGGTCTTCCATATGGTCCTCCGCGGGAATTGAACTTGAAACGCTAACAATTGACAATTGACAGTTATGGTGGTTGTCGAAAGCCTCCGCGCTCTCAAATGCTCCCCTGCGCAAGGGGAGCTGGCCGCCGCCAGGCGGTCTGAGGGATCATGCCTCCGGCGGCCCCATTTCTTTGTGCGGACAAAGAAATGGGGGAAAGAAAACCGCCAGGGGGGGGTGGGCGCCTGCTAAAAAAGCTGTGACGGCTGCGCCGTCCCGACTTTTTGCTATGCAAAAGCATAGCAAAAACGGCCATGTGCCGCTGTAAGCGGCACGGCCATGAAATCACAGCGCGTGGGCCGAGGACGGCCCACATGCGCGAAAACTTCATGCGCCCCGGCTTTTGACTGTTTTCGTAGTGCGCCCTGGCGCATGAAGTTTTATGCGCCCACCCCTGGACCCCCGGGCCGCGGAACGCGGCCCATTTTTGGCGCTGCCGTCAGGCGACTCCTCGAAAAACACAGCCTGCCCACGCCGGTACAGTGGCTTCAGGCCAATTTGACCTCCGGGCGGCGGGTGTTTCCAAAGAGGGGTGCAGACCCCTCTTTGGTCGTTGGGTTGGGGTTTTCAAAGGGGAAGGGGAATCGAAACCCCTTCCCCTTTGACGGCTTTCTTTGGTACTTTCTTTGTCCGAACAAAGAAAGTACATAAAAACCCCGCCGGAGGCACGTCCCTTATTCTACCACAGCGCTCTCCCAGGCGCAAGGCTTGGCGGGAAAGCGCAGCTCTGCTTTGAAGAGGTCCCCGTCCGTGTGGAGCTCCAGGCGTCCCCCCTGGAGCTTGGCCAGACTCTGGGCGATGTTCAGCCCCAGGCCGCTGCCCTCGGTGCTCCGGGACGCGTCCCCCCGGACAAAGCGCTCCATCAGTTCCTCCGGCGCCACGTCCAGAGGTTCCCGGCTGATGTTCTTGAAGCGGATCACCGCCTCCCCCGCCTCCTGCTCCGCCTGGCAGTAGAGCCGGGTTCCAGGGAGGGCGTATTTGGCGGCATTGCTCAGGAGGTTGTCCATGGCCCGCCACAGCAGCCGCCCGTCCACGTCTGCCCAGAGGGGACCGGCGGGGAGCTGGAGCACCGGCTCCACCTGGGCGGCGGCGAGACGCCCGGCATACTCCCCCAGGGCCTGGCGCAGCAGCTCCGTCAGGTCCCGGCGCTCCAGGTGCACCTCCATGGCTCCGGCGCTGGCCTTGGAGGCCTCCACCAGATCCTCCGTGAGGCGCTTGAGCCGCCCGGACTGCCGGGAGAGGACCTCCAGGTATTCCTTCTCCTGGTCCGCGTCGTGGGGCTTTTGGAGCAGGTCCACATAGTTGACGATGGAAGTGAGGGGGGTTTTGATGTCGTGGCTCACGTTGGTGATGAGCTCGGTGCGCATCCGCTCGGCCCGGAGCTCCCGCTCCACCGCCCGGTTCATCCCCTGGCCGATGGCGTTGAGGTGCTCTCCGTGTTCCCGGAAGAGCCAGCGGAGCTTTTTCGTGTCCAGCTGGTGGGAGAGCTCCCCCTCCGCCAGACGCTGGCCGGCATCCAGAAGCAGGCGCAGGTCCCAGCCGATGCGGATGAAGGCCGCCAGAACAAAGAGGTTCACAAGGGGGAACAGCACCAACGTGGCGTAATGCCCCGTGAGAAAGGGCAGGAAAAAGAGCAGCAGCTCCAAAAGCCCCAGGCCCGTAATGGCCAGGACATAGCGCCAGATGCCCGGAACCATGGCAACGGTCTCCCGCCCCCAGCGGAGAAAGGCCCGTATTTTCCGGATACAGAAGCGGAAAACGCGCACCACCAGGGTGTTTTCCCACCACCGGGGTTCCTTCACCTTCAGCCGGGTGCAGAAGCTCAGCAGGAGAGCCAGGCAGGCCGCCCCGGCCAGCAGCATACCCGCTGCTGTCCACAGGAGCCAGATCGTACCCCCGCCCCAGAGGTTGCGCAAACTGTCTGCCGTCAGGACGCATCCGGCCAGAAAGGGGACGGCCAGAATCGCGGCATAGAGATCCAGGGGGCTCCGGTCCAGAAGATTTAAAACCGCCGTCTCCCGCCCCCGCCGCCATCCGGCAGCCCAGATGAGGAACACCAGCAGCACCGCCGAGAGGGCCAGGAACACGGCGCAGGCCACGGCCAGCCACCACCCGGCAGCCACGCAGTCATCGACGAGAGAATTCACCCAGGCGAAATAGTCGCTTTCCCCCAGGCCAGGGACCACATAGACAGTGAGGTACAC
>CALWOS010000111.1 GCA_944383185.1 uncultured Oscillospiraceae bacterium | reverse complement strand
TCTCCCGCCAAGGGGAGCGGCAGCGCATCGCAGCCCTGGACGCCCTGGCCGGGAACCGCGCGCCGGTGGCGGTGGTCACCGCCGCGGGGCTCCTGCAGCGGACCATGGAGCCGGAGACCCTCCGGCGCCTCTCCTTCACCCTCGCCGCCGGGCTCACCCTCGCCCCCGAGGAGCTGACGGCGCGCCTGGTCCGGGCCGGCTATGTCCAGACGGAACAGGTGGAGGCCCCGGGGCAATTCTCCCGCCGGGGCGGCATCGTGGACCTCTTCCCCCCGGGGGAGGAGCAGCCCGTGCGCCTGGAGTACTGGGACGACGACATTGAGAGCCTCCACCGCTTTGACCCGGACAGCCAGCGCCGGACGGAGGCCCTTTCCGCCTGCCGGGTCCTGCCGGCTATGGAAGCCCTCCCCGGGGCCTACCCCGGTGGGGCAGAGGCCCTGGCCCGGCGGCTGGAAAAGCTGGCCGCCTCCCTCCGCCGGGAGGACGCGGGTCCCATCCAGGCCACGCTCCGGGAGGACGCCGCCCGGCTCTACACCACCGGCGGCTGCGCCGCGGACCGGTACATGGAGCTCATCTACCCCAAACTGTCCACAGCGCTGGACTATTTCCCGGCTGACGCGGTGGTGGTCCTGGACCAGCCGGGCAAGTGCGCCCAGCGGGGGGCGGACTACCACAAGCAGCTCAGCGAGGACACCAAGGTACTCTTGGAAAAGGGCAGCCTTTTGGGACGGCTGTGCCGTTTCGCCCTGGACTTTGCCCAGGCGGTGGAGCGGCTGACCGCCTTCCCCGTCTACATGGCGGAGAACTTCGCCCAGGGGCGCTGCCCCCTGGAGCCCAGGAGCCTCCAGAGCCTCATGTGCAAGCAGCTCCCCTCTTACGGGGGCAGCCCGGAGACCGCGGCAGAGGACGTGAGCCATTACCTGAGCCGGGGCTACGCCGTGGTGGTCCTGGCCGGAGACAAGCGCCGCTGCCTGGTACTCCGGGACTTCTTCGCCCAGCGGGGCATGGACGCCAAGGTGGACGAGGGCCTTTCCGCCCTGCCGGCCACGGGCCGCTGCGCCATCGCCGTGGGGCGCCTGTCCGCAGGGATGGAGTACCCCCGGCTGGGCCTGGCCGTCATCACCGACGCCCAGTTCGTCCGGGCCCTGGGGAAGGGGAAAAAGCGCCGGAAGGCCGCCCCTGCCAGCAAGCGGCAGCGCCTGGGCTCCTGCGCGGACCTCTCCGTGGGGGACCTGGTGGTCCACGAGTACCACGGCATCGGCCGCTTCGCCGGGATTTTCAAGATGCCCGTGGACGGGGCGGAAAAGGACTACATCAAGATCTGCTACGCGGGGACGGACAGCCTCTATGTCCCCGCCACCCAGCTGGACCTGGTGAGCAAATATGTGGGCGCCGGGGACGAAAAGCCTGTGAAGCGCTCCCGGATGGGGGGCACAGACTGGGCCAAGGCCAAGACCCGGGCCAAGACCGCCGCCAAGAGCATAGCCAAGGAATTGGTACAGCTCTATGCCCAGCGTCAGCGCCTGGGAGGCCACGCCTTCGCCCCGGATTCTCCCTGGCAGACAGAATTTGAAGAGAGATTCCCTTATCAGGAGACTGACGACCAGCTCCGCAGCATTGCGGAGATCAAGACGGACATGGAAAAGCCCGTGCCCATGGACCGGCTGCTGTGCGGGGACGTGGGCTACGGGAAGACGGAGGTGGCCCTCCGGGCGGTGATGAAATGCGTCCTGGACGGGAAGCAGGCGGCCATTCTGGCCCCCACCACCGTCCTGGCCCAGCAGCACTACCAAACGGCGGTGCAGCGCTTTTTCGGCTTCCCGGTAAACATCGCCCTTTTGAGCCGCTTCCGCACCCCGGCCCAGGTAAAGCAGACCCTGGAGGACCTGCGCAGCGGGAAGGCGGACATCGTCATCGGCACCCACAAGCTTCTGCAGAAGGACGTGACGTTCCAGAACCTGGGGCTGCTGGTGGTGGACGAGGAGCAGCGCTTCGGCGTCAGCCACAAGGAGCACATCAAGGCCATGAGCCGCCAGGTGGACGTGCTGACCCTCTCGGCCACGCCCATCCCCCGGACGCTGAACATGGCCCTCTCCGGCATTCGGGACATGAGCACCCTGGACGAGCCGCCGGAGGACCGCCTGCCGGTGCAGACCTATGTGCTGGAGCACGACTGGGACCTGATCTGCGACGCCATCCGCCGGGAGATCGCCCGGGGCGGGCAGGTGTACTACCTGCACAACCGGGTGGAGACCATCGAGCGCACGGCGGCAAAGCTGGCCAAGATGCTGGAAAACGTCACCGTGGCCGTGGCCCACGGGAAGATGGACCAGCAGAGCCTCTCCGCGGTGATGGAGAGCGTCACCGCCGGGGACACCCAGGTGCTGGTGTGCACCACCATCATCGAGACGGGCATCGACATCCCCAACGTGAACACCCTCATCATCGAGGACGCGGACAAACTGGGCCTTGCCCAGCTCCACCAGATCCGGGGCCGGGTGGGCCGGAGCATGCGCCGGGCCAGCGCTTACCTCACCTTCCGCCGGGACAAGGTCCTTACAGAGGTGGCGGAAAAGCGCCTGGAGGCCATCCGGGAGTTCGCCGAGTTCGGCGCGGGCTTCAAAATCGCCCTGCGGGACCTGGAGATCCGTGGCGCCGGGAACCTCCTGGGGGCCGAGCAGTCGGGCCACATGATCGACGTGGGCTACGACATGTATCTGAAGCTCCTGGAGGAAGCGGTCCTGGAGGAAAAGGGGGAGCCCATCCCCCTCCGGGCGGAGTGCGCGGCGGACCTGGCCGTCTCCGCGAACATCCCGGAAAACTATGTCAAGAGCCCCGAGCAGCGCATGGACCTCTACCGGCGCATCGCCCTGATCCGCACGGAGGCAGAGGCGGACGACCTCACCGACGAACTCGTCGACCGCTTTGGCGATCCACCCAAGGGCGTCAACGCCCTGATCCACGTGGCCCTGCTCCGGGGCGAGGCGGGGCGTGCCGGCATCCGGGACGTGAGCCAGAAGAGCGGCTGCCTGCGCTTTACCCTGGCGGAGTTCGACATGGGGCGGGTCTCCGCCCTCTACAGCCGCCCGGAGTACAAAGGCCGGGTGAAGGTGGAGGCCGGGAGCAAGCCCTGCCTGAGCCTCCGGCTCAACAGCCGCAAGCGGATCCTGGAAGAGGCGCGGGCCTTCGTCAAGGCCTGGGAGGACACCGCCGCCGGCGCTGCAACAACTTAGAAACAATTCCGCCGTAGCATACATACCCCCGGCCCTTTCGCCCGGTGCGGGCGCGAAGGCCGGGGGCAGGCATTTCTCCCCAAGGAGGGTCTTTATGAATCCAAGTAAGAATCGAAATAAGAAATGCGTTTCCCTGATTTTGATCCTGGCCCTGGGGCTTGCTCTGCTCTCCGGCTGCGGCGGCGCGGCAGATCCCACAGACAGCGCCGGCGGGGAGACTGAGGGCGTGGAATGGGACTTTGCCGCCGCCTGGCAGGCCCTGGACGGGGACACGGTGATGCTCACGGTGAACGGCGTGGACGTCACCTGGGACGGCTGCTACTACTGGCTGGCCAACCTGCTCATGGGCGTGGACCCCAGCTCCATCCCCAGCTGGAAGGGCGCCGTGGGCAACGGCAGCAACTATACCTATGAGGAGTACTTCCGCATGCTGGCGGAGGAATACGCCGCCCAGTTCGCCGTGATGGAGTCCATGGCCGCCGCTGCAGGGAGCAGCCTCACCGCAGGGGACCAGGAAAAGCTGGAGGAAAACTGGGACCTGGAGGTGGAGACCTACGGGGACGGCAGCGAGGAGAGCTTCCTGGCCTACCTGGACAGCCTGTGCCTGAGCCGGGCGTACTACGACACCATCAACCGCGCCGTGGTGCTCAACCAGCGGCGCTTTGCCGACACCTACGGCGCCCGGGGTGAGAACGTCTCCACCGCGGATGTGGAACAGTTCATCGCCGACCAGGGCTACAGCCTCTGCCTGCGTATCCACTTTGGCGCCACCGACCCGGACGGGGAAACACGCACCGAAGGGGAACTGGAGGAAAAGCGCCTGGAGCTGGAGGGTTACCTGGCGGAGCTCCAGCCCCTTGCCGGGACGGAGACCGTGACGGAGTCCTTCCGGGCCCTTATGGAGGAGCACACCGAGGACACCGACGCCCTGGGCAGCACCGGCTATCTGATCTCCCCGTCAGAGACGGAGGACACCGCCCTGATTGAAGCTGTGAATGCTCTGGAGCCGTATGAGATGGCCGTGGCGGACACGGCGGACGGGGTGGACCTGATCCTGCGCCTGCCCCTTACGCCGGACACCGTGGTGGGCACCAACGCCGACGGGGAGACCCTGGACATGCACTACTACATGGCCGCCTGGCTGGATGACAACACCCTCACCGAGGCCCTGGAGGCCCGGTCTGTCAGCTATTCCACGGCCTGGGAGGAGCTGGACTTCGACGCCCTCTTCCCCTTGGGCTGAGCGCGCCGGCTCCGCCGGCGCTAAAGGGGCGGGGGATCGGCAAATCGTCAAAAACGTCCCGCAGTCTGCGGGACGTTTTTTCCTGTCCGCTCCTGGAGACGCGGTTGACATTGCCGCCGGGGTAGAGTAGACTAATAGCGGAAATTTTTGTCCGAATCCGTATGTTTGGAAGGAGGCGCACCCATGGCGGAGGTACTCTCCCAGCTGCAGCCGGGGCAGCGGGGCGTCATCACAAAAGTGGGCAACGAAAACGGTACGGTGCGCAAGCGCCTGATCGACATGGGGCTCACGCCCGGCACCAGCGTCTATGTCAAGAAGGTCGCCCCCTTCGGCGACCCCATCGAGGTGGCCGTCCGGGGCTACTCCCTGTCCCTGCGCAGCAGCGATGCGGCCCAGATCCAGCTCTCCCGGGACGGCAGCTTCTCCCGCCCGCCCCGGCAGAAGGGGAAGAACTATGTCTCCCGGACCCATGACCCGGAGGTGCTCCGGCGGATGCGCCTGTCCCACGAGCACGAGCTGGACCACCACGCGGGGCGCTACGACAGCACCGCCCATGACCGCCGGCCCATGCGCGTGGCCCTGGCGGGGAACCCCAACTGCGGAAAGACCACCCTTTTTAACGCCCTCACCGGGTCGGACCAGTATGTGGGCAACTGGCCCGGGGTCACCGTGGAGAAGAAGGAGGGCCGGGCGGAGATCGAGGGGAAGGCCGTCACCATCGTGGACCTGCCCGGGATCTACAGCCTGTCCCCCTACTCCATGGAGGAGATCGTGGCCCGGGATTACATCATCAAAGACAGCCCCGACGCCATCATCGACATCGTGGACGCCACCAACCTGGAGCGGAACCTCTACCTCACAGTGCAGCTCCTGGAGCTGGAAAAGCCCACGGTACTGGCCCTGAACTTCATGGACGAGGTGGAAAAGCAGGGGGACAAGATCGACGTGAAGGTCCTCTCCGAGAAGCTGGGGGTGCCCGTGGTGCCCATCACGGCCAAGACCGGGGAGAACCTGGACGAGCTGATGCACACGGTCCACCGGCAGATGCACCTGGGCTACACCCTGGAGCCGGATGACCTCTACGACGACTTCACCCACATGATCCACCACAAGATCCACGAGCTGATCCACGACGCGGCTTACGCCGCGGGCCTGCCCGCCCACTGGTGCGCGGTGAAGGTCCTGGAAGGGGATGGGTTGGTGACAGAGGCCCTGGGCCTGGACGAAAAAACCCGCTCCGCCGTGGACAAGGTGGTGGCGGAGTATGAAAGCTCCAGCCCCCTGGGGGACCGGGAAACTCTGGTGGCGGACGCCAGGTACGCCTTCATCGAGGAGGTCACCGCCGCCAGCTGCGTCCGCGCCCGCCCGGCGGAGGCTCTTACCTTAAGCGACAAGATCGACAAGATCGTCACCCACCGCGTCCTGGCGGTGCCGGTGTTCCTGCTGGCGATGCTGCTGGTGTTCGCCATCACCTTCGGCCCCTTTGGCAGCTGGCTCTCCGACGGAGTCGCCGTCGCCATCGAGCAGCTGGGGGAGCTGGTCCGCGGCGGGCTCAGCGCCGCCGGGGCGTCCTCCTGGCTGGTGGCCCTGGTCGTGGACGGCATCATCGCCGGGGTGGGCGGCGTGCTCACCTTCCTGCCCCAGATCGCGCTGCTGTTTTTCTTCCTGTCCCTGCTGGAGGACTCGGGCTACATGTCTCGGGCCGCCTTCATCATGGACCGGCTTTTGAAGCGCTTCGGCCTCTCGGGCAAGGCCTTTATCCCCATGCTCATGGGCTTCGGCTGCACGGTGCCCGCGGTGATGGGGGCGCGGACCATGGAGCATGAGAAGGACCGGCGCATGACCATCATGCTGGTGCCCTTCATGTCCTGCAGCGCCAAGCTGCCGGTGTACGGGCTCATCTCCGCGGCCTTCTTCGGCCCCTGGGCCGGGCTGGTGGTGTTCTCCATGTACCTGCTGGGCCTTTTGATGGCCATTGTCTCCGGCCTCATCTTCAAAGAGACCCTTTTCCGGGGGGACACGGCGGCCTTTGTCCTGGAGCTGCCCCCTTACCGGATGCCCGCCATGGGCAACGTGCTGCGCCATGTGTGGGAAAAGGTCCGGGGCTTCCTCATCAAGGCCGGGACGCTGATCCTCGTCATGAGCGTGCTGCTGTGGTTCCTGCAGAATTTCGACGGGCGCCTCCAGATGGTGTCTGACCCCGCGGAGAGCCTCCTGGGCGCCTTGGGCAGTACCCTGGCCCCGGTGTTTGCCCCCATGGGCTTCGGCACCTGGCAGGCGGCGGTGGCCCTGCTCACCGGGCTGGTGGCCAAGGAGGCGGTGGTAGCCTCCCTGAGCATGTTCTACGGCTTTTCCCTCACCGCCTCCAGCACCGTGGTAGCCGGGGCCCTCAGCGGCACCTTTGCCACGCCCCTGGCGGCCTATGCCTTCCTGGTGTTCATATTGCTCTACGTCCCCTGCGTGGCGGCGGTGAGCGCCATTTATAAGGAGATGAACAGCCTGCGCTGGACGGCGGCCTCCATCGGCTGGCAGATCCTCTGCGCCTACACCGTGTCGCTCCTGGTGTACCAGATCGGCAG